>JAUVPY010000213.1 GCA_030598425.1 Anaerolineae bacterium | reverse complement strand
GGGTCCCACATGTTCGATTTCCTGGATTACGTTCTGGGACCCATTCGCGAAGTCCAGGGGTTTGCTGCGAATCAACAGAGCTACTACCCTGCTGAGGATATGGTGTCCGCCGCGTTTGTCTTTGAGTCAGGCGTCCATGGGGTGGGCGTTTGGAATTTCGGTAGTTTCGATGAGGTCGACGTGACAGAAATCGTAGGCAGCAAGGGCAAGATCTCTTATTCGACCTATGGTGCTGATCCGGTGGTCTTGAGGACAGGCGATGGCGTCACGGAGTTTGAAATCGAGTACCCCGAACATATTCAGCAGCCGCTCATTCAAGCTGTGGTGGATGATCTGAACGGCACAGGCACGTGTCCCAGCACCGGCGAGAGCGCTGCGCGCACCACCTGGGTGATGGACCAAATATTGGGGGATCACAGCGCGCAAAAAGGATCAGGCTGATGCACTACGTCTTTAGTACCCAACAACCCAAACGATACCGCTTTCCGACCCACACCAATTACTTGGTGATGGACCGTTCCGATGCTGCCAGCAGCGAGGTCTTTATTGTGGAGCTTGCGCCTGGGGAGGCGCCGCCTTCACACCAGCACGATGATATGGAGCAAGTATTCTACATCTTAAGCGGACACGGCCGGCTGGAAGTCGGAGCGAGTGGCGAGGCGTATCCTGTGGTTCCTGGTGACGTGGTGCGCATCCCCCTCGCGACGTTGCATACAATCCATTCTATTGGGGATACACCCCTCAGATATCTGGCCGTTGACTGTTTCCCTTCTGGCCCTCCGGCCGCTGAGCCGACCTGGGACGATCACATCAAAGGTGTTTGCGCGCAGTTAGGCTGGGACTATGAACAAATTGCGGGGGAGTAACGTACAGATCGACGCCCGATTCGTTGACCTGCTGGCCCTCTATCGGGCCGAATTACTGGAGCGCGTCGTTCCATTTTGGTTGAATAATGCCGTTGATTGGGGTAATGGGGGCATTCTAACTTGTATCTCGGATGAGGGGCGGGTGCTGAGCGAGGACAAGTATATGTGGTCCCAGTTGCGGGCCATTTGGACCTTTTCAGCTCTCTACAACAAGATTGAGCCCAGGGGTGAGTGGCTGGACGTGGCCCGGCACATTTTCGACTTCGCACGGCGACACGGGCGCGATGAACAGGGTCAGTGGGTCTTCTGTGTCGACCAGAATGGCCGGGTTCTGCAAGGGGCCACCAGCATTTACGCCGACGGTTTCGCCCTCTATGGCTTGACCGAGCTGGCGCGGGCCACCGACGATCAAGAGGTCATTGACCTGGCTCTGGAAACGTATGAGAATGTACAGAGTCGCCTGGCGCGGCCTGGCTCGTATCAAACCGCCCCGTTTGAGATGCCTGAGGACGGCAAGGCCCACGCCATTTCGATGATCTTCTCACTGGTCTTCAACGAGTTGGGGCACTATCTGGGCGATCGGGCGATGATCGAGTCCAGTCTTCATCACGCTGCCGAGGTGATGGATGTCTACCTTCGGCCCGATCTCAAGCTGCTCTACGAGTTTACGCGCCTGGACAATTCTCTGATCGACACCCCCCAGGGCCGGTCTATTGTACCAGGCCACGCTATCGAGTCGATGTGGTTTATGATCCACATCTACCAGCGCGCTGCTGACGAGGCTCGTATCCGGCAGGCGATCGAATCGATCAGGTGGCACCTGGAATTCGGCTGGGATGATGAGTATGGAGGGCTTTTCCACGCCCGCGATGCCGAGGGCGGGACGCCCTGGTGGCGCTACGCCGACGCCAAGTTGTGGTGGCCGCATACCGAAACGCTGTATGCCACCCTGCTGGCTTATGAGATTTCCCGCGAGGCGTGGTGCCTGGATTGGTTTGAGCGGGTGCACAATTACGCCTTCGGCCACTATCCGGTCCCTGGGCATGGGGAATGGACCCAGAAACTGGATCGTCGAGGGGATGAGTTCACCGACACCGTGGCCTTGCCGGTCAAAGACCCGTTCCACCTGCCCCGGGCGCTTGTTTATTGCATCGAGGTGTTAGAGCGGCTCACCGAGCGGTAACAACCCGTACAGAACTGCCAGTCCTACTCTCGTCAAGCTTGAGTGGATACGTCGAACAACACCGATTTCCCGGAAGCTGGAACGTAGCCACGCAAAGTCAGGCTTGGAAGATCCTCAACGATACGGAGTATTGAGAGGTTTCTCCTAGCTTCCGGGGGCACCTCGATCCATCGTCTGATGTTTAAGTGGTTTCTCTATAAGGAGAGGAGAGCATACGTGCGTCAACCCAACCTTCTTTTCTTGATGACCGACGGCCAGCGTGCGGATACGGTCGAACCGAGTACGCTGTGTCAGACTCCCCATCTGGATGGACTGGCCGCCAGGGGGGCTCGCTTTGAACGCTGCTATGCGCCCAATCCAATCTGCTCGCCGACGCGGGCCAGCTTGATGACCGGCGTGTTGCCCCATAGCCACGGCATGGTGGACTGCACGCACACGGTTGAACCCTACCGGGCCAAGTTGAAAGCGGAGCTGCCCTTCTGGAGCCAAACCCTGCAAGCGGCAGGTTATCACACCGGGTACTTAGGTAAATGGCACATCGAGCGCAGCCAGCGATTGGAGGAGTTTGGCTTCGACACCTACGAGGTCGAGGGTTACCACCAGCTTAAAGGCCTCGTCGAACGAGATGAGGAGATGCAGGTACGCTGTACGGTCAAACAAAAGGGATACCGTGATTTTCTCTTATATGGCGTGGTCGACAGTCCAGTCGAAGCGGCGCCCGAGTACCAGTTGTATTCGGACGGCATTAGGTTCCTGCAGGAGGCTGCCCGGGACCCTGATCGCCCGTGGGCTTTGTTCGTGAGTTCTGAAGGTCCCCACGATCCTTGGGTGGTGCCGCGCGACTATTACGAGCGCTACGATCCGACCCAGGTACCGCGTCCCCCCAATTTCGATGATGACCTATCGGGCCGGCCCGGTATCTACCGGTTGTTACAAGGCATCTGGCGCCAGTTGGAGTGGCCCCAGTTTGCCGAGGCCATTGCTTGCTATTACGCCTTCTGCTCGCTGGTTGACGACCAGGTTGGGCGCATTCTGGCGACTTTGGAAGAGACAGGGCAAGCCGAGAATACGATCGTCGTCTTCACCGCCGACCACGGCGACTACGCAGGTGCCCATCGGTTGATGCTGAAAGGAGTCCCCGCCTTTGAGGATGCTTATCGCGTTCCCTTGATTCTCAGTGGGCCTGGTATCCCCGCCGGGCGGCGGGTCGAGCAGATCACCAGCTTGATGGATCTGGCGCCAACCCTGGTGGGGCTAACCACCGGAGACGATTTTCCGTGCTATGGCCGCTCGCTGCTGCCGCTGCTGGGCTCTGAGGATCCCGAGTGGGACTCAGAAGCTTTTGCCGAGTTTCACGGGCAGCGGTTCTTTTACACCCAGCGGGTGCTGTGGCGCGATAACTACAAGTACGTTTTCAACGGGTTTGACGTAGATGAGTTGTACGACCTGTCCGCAGATCCGCATGAGATGCACAATCTGGCGCATGATCCTGCTTATCTACCGGTACTGGAGGGAATGGCAGGCAGGATGTGGGACATTGTCCGGGAGACGGATGATTTTAATATGTACCAGGCCCAATACGGGATGTTCCGCTTTGCCCCCGTCGGGCCTGAGTGGCAGCAAGTTGATCCCCATTCATAGGAGAGAAAAAATGAGCAACGTGTTGAACACGCTAGAACCCATCAAGAGCGCACAATATGATCAATTGCCTGTGGCCATCTATAGGAGCAACCAGGAATTGGGCCAGGCTGCGGCGCTGGATGCACGAGAGATCATCAAACGGGCGATCGAAGACAAAGGGGAGGCCAATGTAATACTGGCCACGGGTAATTCGCAAATGACGTTTCTACAGGCCCTGCGCAGCCTGGAAGGAATTGATTGGGCTACCGCTTCAGGCGGGGTGAACGTATTTCATATGGATGAATACGTGGGTATAGACCCAGGCCACCGGGCGAGTTTTCCGCTCTTCCTGCGTCAGCACTTCATCAGCTTCGTCAACCCTAAATCCTTTTATCCAATGCCTAGCCAGCCTGAAGACGTGGATAAGGCCTGTCGAGACTATGAGGCCTTGTTGCGAGAGTACCCGGCCGATATGGTGGCCCTGGGTTGGGGGGAGAATGGGCATCTGGCCTTCAACGATCCGCCCTACGCCGACTTTGATGACCCGGTCTGGATCAAGGTGGTCGAGCTGGCCGAAGTGAGCCGCAGGCAGCAAGTTGGCGAAGGGCATTTTGACTCGCTAAGCGAAGTGCCCATCCACGCCATCACTTTGACAATTCCCGCTCTATTGGCAGCCAAATCGGTGCTGTGTATCGTTCCCGAGGCGCGCAAGGCAGAGGCGGCCCGCGCCTGCCTGACGGAGCCCATCAGCGAAGATCGGCCTGGGTCCATCTTGCGTCAGATAAGTTACGCGCGCGTCTATCTGGACCAAGACTCGGCTTCTAAGTTGTAAGCTCGGTTTCCCGATCACCCGAATCGGTAGCCAACGCCCCATTCGTTGTGAATCAAGCGAGGCTTCGACGGATCGGTTTCAATCTTGCGGCGCAGGTAACTGATATACAGGCGGAGATACTCTTCCTCAGATACATATTCGGGCCCCCAAACCTCGCTCAGCAGGTATTCGTGAGGTAGCAGACGGCCCTGATGTCGGGAGAGTACAGACAGCAGGCGAAACTCGGTTGGGCTCAACTTCACCTTTTTGCCGGCCACGGTGACCTCGTACTTGTCAAAGTCAATTACGAGGTAATCGTACGTGAAGATCGGTTCTCGATGGTTGCGTTCAGTTGAGTTCGACCGCGAGGTGCGGCGCAGCAGGGCACGAATGCGCGCTATCAGTTCTTTGACGGCCACAGGCTTGACGATATAGTCGTCAGCTCCCAGGTTCAGGCCCTCTATCACATTCTCGTCCGAACCAAGCGCAGAAAGCATAATGATAGGAACATCAGACATCTCGCGCAAGCGACGACACACCTGCCAGCCATCCATATCGGGGAGCATAATATCCAAAAGGACGGCGTCTGGCTTGAGCGCATAGGCCTTTTTTAATCCAGAAATGCCGTTGTGCGCAACCTCAACTTGGAAGCCGTTCCCGATCAACATGAATCGCACTGTTTCGCACAACGAAACGTCGTCGTCGATAAGTAACAATGTGGTAGCCATAGCCTTCTCCTCTTTCCTTAACCGATACCATCACCTGGGATCGTGAAAGCCGTAGTTCAAGTACGGCGACTATTGCGCTAAAGAAACAGCCGAAGGACGAGCAGGCCTTCGGCTGTTTCTGAGAGATAGGTTGTTTGCTGTCACTTGGATAGGTGCGGTAACAGCCTCTTACTCGCTCACTGAGGATCACTCTAGCTTCTGTCAAAAAGAAAAACGATGGATGATGTTAAGGCGGGTAGCCCTGAACTTATGCCCAATCCTGACCCGAGGTAGTATTAGGGTACCACGTATTCATGTGAAAACGATTAGAATTTCATGTGAAAATGGTTAGGGCGCGAGACGATCCGTGGGCACTCAAGGATAAAAGGGCGTTCTCGTCCGGCGCTTGCGTCGTCGCCGTTGCTG
>JAUVPY010000228.1 GCA_030598425.1 Anaerolineae bacterium | reverse complement strand
GAAGGCGCGACGAACGACGATCTGGCGGTGCAATCAAATGGTACTGGATCGTTCAAAGCCGAAGCGTTCACGCCAGGTGATCTCACCACGGTTTTCGTTAAGAATGAAAACTACTGGCAAGCGGGCCTCCCCAAGATTGATGTGCTTGAGCTGCACTCTATCTCTGAGCCGGAATCGCGTCTGGCGGCATTGAAGGCTGGGCAGGTCGACATCATCCAAAATGCGCCCAGCACCGCGTTGGATGACCTGGAAAGTGATCTGGCATTCAACCTCGCGGAGAACCTCATTGGCACTTCGACCGTGGCTGTCTGTCAGATCGATGTGCCGCCATTCGACGATAACAACGTGCGCCTGGCGATTAAGTACGCCACGGATCGCCAGGGAATGTTGGACCTGGTCAGGCAAGGTCGTGGTACGCTTATGAACGACACACCCATCCCCTCATTGATCGAGTACGGCTTGCCGGGGCCGCCGCGCGAGTACAACGTCGAGAAGGCGAAAGAACTGTTGAGCATGGCCGGCTACCCGAACGGGATTGACCTTACATTTAAGACATCCACCATCGATGATACCTTTGTCGCATGGGCCACGGTGTGGCAGCAACAACTGGCCGAAGCCAACATCAATATGGAGATCGACATCCAGCCGGCGGATACTTACTGGGATGTCGTGTGGTTGCAGGAGCCGTTTTACCATACCGGTTGGAACGTCCGTACGACCGACGCTGCCATGGGCCTCTGGTATCGGTCGGAGGCCGACTGGAACGAGACCCACTGGCTCCGGGAAGACTGGGATGCGCTGCTGGTCAAGGCGCGGGCCACGCTGGATGTCAATGAGCGCACCAAACTCTACCATCAAATGCAGCAGCAGATCGTAGACGAGGGTGGCCATTTCGTCCCGTACATGGCCTCGTTTATGGATGCCACACGCAGCAACATCAGCGGATGGGCCCCAGCCATCGGGGCTAATGTCTATAGGGATCTCGACATCGGTTGAGGCATCGACTATGCGCTTTGCACTCCGTCTAATTCTGCCGCGCGTCGGCCTGGCGATCCTCGCTCTGGTGGCCATCTCGCTGATCACATTTACGCTCGTAGAACTGCTGCCTGGGGACGCGGTGACCCGCGTCCTCGGGCGAAACGCCACACCCGAGAGGGAGAAAGTGTGGCGTGAGCGTATGAATCTCGACCGGCCGCCTGTGGTGCGATACACGCTGTGGTTTAGCCGTTTCGTGCGTGGTGACTGGGGTGAATCACTCGTATCGGCCCGGCCAGCTACGGAGGGTGCGCCTGGTGGACGGCGGAACCGGGCTGTGGCGGATATGGTGTGGCCGCGCTTGAAGAATACGCTGATCCTGGCCGGGTATGCCCTGCTGCTTTACATCCCGACAAGTCTGTTCCTGGGCATCATTACCGCGGTGTTCCGCGAACAGCGTTTCACGGCCTGGCTGTCGGCGCTCGTCGTACTCGGGACGGCCGTTCCAGAGTATGTGATCGGGATCTTGTTGTTGTTAATCTTTGCGATTACCCTAAACTGGTTTCCACCCCTGGCGCTGATAGACCAGGCTGAATCCACGCTGGAGGTCGTGCAAATGCTGACCCTGCCCGCGCTGACGCTCGCTATCGCTATGACGGGCATTGCGGTGCGGATGATGCAGGGCAGCCTGCTCACGGTGCTGGATTCGGACTATGTTCGTTTTGCCACGCTTAAAGGATTATCTCGGCGGCGGGTGCTGCTCCTGCACGCGCTGCCCAACGCGCTTGGACCGGCTGTGCGTGTTACTGTCTTGTCCATCGTCTGGCTGATCGGCGGCGTGGTGCTGGTGGAAGTCATCTTTACCTTCCCCGGGCTAGGGATGTTGTTGCTCGATTCCTTGAGGTTGCTGGATACGCCCGTAATTCTGGCCGCTGCCATGCTCCTATCATCGGTGCTTATCTTCGCCAACTTGGCAGCCGATCTCCTGGCTGCCTTCCTCAATCCTCGGCTGCGAACTGACTGACAGGACGGCTTCTATTCAAGCGACAACAACCGACCCAATCAAGCCACTATCGAGGCGTCTGCTGTTAATCCTTCGGCGCCAAACCCCCACGTTTCTGATCGCAACGGCCATACTGCTGCTCCACGTTTTCGTCGCCTTAACCGGGCCATGGTGGGCGCCCTATGATCCCGTCAAGATGCTGGTTGGCGAATCCTTTTCGCCACCTTCATTCCAGCATTGGTTTGGAACCGACAATTTTGGGCGCGACGTGTTCAGCCGTGTCGTTCATGGGGAGCGCATTGTGCTCGTCCCGGCGCTAACGGCGGCGGGGCTAGGCGTGATAGTCGGCTCCGCAGTAGGCATCATCCTGGCATATAAGCGGGGCTGGGCGGAGATGATTGGCATGCGTGGGGTAGACATTATTATGTCCATCCCCCCCCTGATCCTGACCTTGCTCGTCCTGAGTTCTCTGGGCTCCAGCAGTTTGGTGGTAATCTTGACCATCGCATTTTTCTTTACCTGGCGTGTCGCACAGACCGTTCGGGCGGCTGCCTTGAGTGTGGTCACGGAAGACTTTGTGACGAAAGCCCGCTTGCGGGGCGAGTCGGCCTGGTCTGTTGCCGTGCGAGAGGTGTTGCCCAACGTGACTTCTACCGTGTTCGTCGAATTTTCCCTGCGTACGGGGTATGCCGTGTTCTTTGTCGGCGCGTTGAGCTTTCTCGGCTTTGCTGCCGTACCGCCCACACCTGACTGGGGTTTGATGATCAATGAGGGTCGTCAATTCCTTACCACTGCGCCATGGATGGTCCTCGGGCCCGCCGCCGCGCTCGCTTCGCTGGTGGTCGCCCTGAGCCTGTTCACGGAAGGGTTCAGCGAAATCCTAGGTCTATCCGCCCAACGAGAGCCTGCCATATGACGGTTTCGAACGAAGCGGTCATTCAGGTCGAGGATTTGACGGTTGACTATCTGGACCGGCAGGCATGGGTCAATGTCGTCAACCGGATGTCCTTCAGCATTGCTCCTGGCGAAACCCTGGGATTGGCAGGGGAGTCCGGCTGCGGAAAATCGACAACGGGATTCGCGCTATTCGGCTATCGCCGGCCCGGCAGCCGTATTCGAGCGGGGAGTGTGCAATTCGAAGGGTTGGATCTGCTCAGCCTGGATGAGCGTGCGCTGCAGCATATCCGCGGGGCCGAGATCTTTCTGGTACCCCAGAACCCGGCCAGCACCCTGACTCCCTCTATGCGCGTCGGCAGGCAAGTTATCGAAACCCTGGAGAGCCATAAGATCAGCTCTGGGCGTCGAGAGGCCGAAGAACGGACGTTGGAACTTTTTGCCCAGGTCGGGCTGCCGCAGCCGGGGGAGATCGCCCAACGCTATCCACACCAGTTAAGTGGCGGCCAACAACAGCGGGTGGTCATCGCCATCGCACTGGCCTGCCAGCCAAAATTGGTCGTCTTGGACGAGCCAACCACGGCCTTGGACGTCACCACCCAAGCGCGTATCCTCAGATTGCTGGATCGTCTCAAAACCGAGCACGGCATGAGTGTCCTCTACATCACCCACAACCTGGGGGTACTAGCACAGATTTGTAACCGGGTGGCCGTGATGTACGCTGGGGAGCTGGTCGAGGTGGCGCCGACGGCCGAGCTTTTCAATAACCCTCGCCATCCCTACACGCGCGGGCTGATCGCGGCCGTACCGCGGCTCAGTGCCCCCAACGAGGACAGAGAGAAACTGCGGGGCCTGCTGCGGCGAGAGGAACTGCCTCCAGGTTGCCGCTTCGCGCCCCGGTGTAATTATGCCCTATCCGAATGCTCCACCCAACTTCAGGCTCTGACAACGGTTGGCAAAGATCACCAGGCGGCCTGTTGGTTGTGGGAACGTGTCGCGGAGGAGGTAGGATGACTCGAACCCAGAAGGTTCGCCCCCTGCTGGAAATACGGAATCTGCAGATTGCCTATGGCACAAAAGGGACCTTCCAGAGGCAAGAGCCCACACCCGCGGTCTGGGATGTGTCTTTCACACTGGCTGAAGGGGAGACATTGGCGCTGGTAGGGGAAAGCGGCAGCGGCAAGACCACCATCGCCCGAGCCATAGCCGGGCTGATGGTTCCCAGGCAGGGTCAGATCCTCTTTGAAGATCAGGACATCACTCTGCCTATTGAGCAACGGTCTCGGAAGCTACACCGCCAGATCCAGTACATTTTTCAGAATCCCGATAGCTCGTTGAATCCTCGGCGCAAAATCACATATAACCTTGGCAGGCCCCTCGAATTTTTTTTTGGCCTTTCGGGCGGAGAGAAAAAGCGGCGTATGGAGCAGTTGCTGCACAGCGTGCACCTGGATACCAATTACATGTATCGCTTCCCCTCGCAGCTCAGCGGCGGAGAGGTGCAGCGGGTGGCGATTGCCCAGGCACTGGCTGCCGAGCCCAAGCTGATGCTTTGCGATGAGGTCATTTCGGCCCTTGATGTTTCCGTGCAGGCAAACATCCTGGACCTGTTGCGCGAGCTGCAGGCCGAGCGCGGCATTGCCTATTTGTTCATTGCCCACGACCTGGCCGTTGTGCGCTGGCTGGCGCACCGCGTCATCGTGCTTTACCAGGGGCGGATCATGGAGGCCGGCACGCCTGAGGAAATTTTTTCGCCACCGTATCATCCATACACCGAGATGCTATTACAGTCAGTGCCCGAACCAGACCCCAGCCGCTCCTTCCTAAAAGCAACCGAGTCTGTTTCAGATTATATCGACGTCGAACCCGAGATGGGCTGCCCCTTTACCCCCCGCTGCCCGCACCGGATCGAGTCGGTTTGCGATCAGGAAATGCCAGCCTGGCAGGAGATCAGCCCAGCCCATTCAGTCTGGTGTCACGTCCCCGTGACTGAATTAGCGCAGAAGCAGGCTGTTTCTTGATCGTTTTCACCCGTAGGGCGCTTAAACCCTACATGGGGTAGCGCTGCATTCAATCGTGCAGTAGCCAATCAAGATTTGAAAACACCAGATGCCGGGTAGAACGGCTTTCGAGCGCAACCATATTTTGTATTCGAGGCACCATGGGGTACTCAATGTCGGGTTAACCCCTGGTAAAGGTGTCGGCTCGGTCCAAATCCACGGTTAAGTGTGGTCCTACCCAATGAATGACGAGGTATTGGGAAACAGGTTGTGGGATGAGTTGGACCTACTAACAGGACTAACACCTGAATGAAGCCCGATAGGGGTATTGGGAGTAAAACGACCTCTTCCTTTACCTTCAGAATCGCAATCCCCTCAAATGGACTTCTGACCTATGAAATAGCCAACATAAGGTAATTATGAAATATATTTTACTCTCCCCTTAATGCCCTGCTGGATGAGGTTCTTTGGCCATACGAGTTTTTTGACCTTACGCGCCCCTCGGACCACACACAG
>JAUVPY010000171.1 GCA_030598425.1 Anaerolineae bacterium | reverse complement strand
CCGCACGCTGGGCCCGATCATCATCGTGACGGCCATCGCACTCTTCACCTTGAAAAGCACGCCTGCGTTGATGGTCCCCGGCTTGTTGGCGTCAGTCATCCTCTTTTTCCGGCTGAGGGACGTACCCGGACGCCTTCCCAACGAAAGGCCAAGTCTCCCCTGGCGGCACGCATTGTGGGGTATGCGGCGGTTGCTGGCCCCCCTGACTGGCCTCATTCTAGTGCGCGCCTTCACCATGGTGGCGCTGAGCACCTATCTGCCCCTCTTCTTGACCGAGGAGGGCGCCAGCCTGTGGTTTGCGGGCGCCTCCCTCTCGGTGTTGGAGGCGGCGGGCGTGGTGGGCGCCATGGCCGGGGGCTCGGTGAGTGATTGGCTGGGCCGCAAGCGAGTGCTGCTCATCTCACTGGTGACCACGTCCCTCTTTATGTTCGTCTTCCTGGCGGCCGACGGCTGGGCCCGCTTCCCCGCCCTGCTGGTGCTGGGCTTGACCGCCCTGTCGGTCACACCGGTCCTCATGGCGGTGGTGCAGGAGAGCGTGCCCGACAACCGCGCCCTGGCCAACGGGATGTTCATGGCCTTGAGCTTTTCCATCCGCGCCGGGGCCGTCGTGGTGGTGGGCATGTTGGGCGACCTATTTGACCTGCGCCTGGCCTTCACCGTCAGCGCCTTTATGCCGCTGCTGGGCGTGCCGTTTGTGTTCCTGCTGCCGGGGAAGGGGCAGTCGGAAGGTCCTCTTGCATCTCAATAGCTGTTGTGCAACTATTCTCAAATTGACAATCACGCCCCGACTTAGTAAAATCACAGGTACCGCGAAAATCGCCCCCGTAGCTCAGGGGATAGAGCAGCGGTTTCCTAAACCGCGTGTCGCAGGTTCGAATCCTGCCGGGGGCACCTGGGTATTTCTCTTATGTTCGGTGGACGTCCTCGCTTTTGGTTAACCCTACTTATCCTGTTCCTGGTCTTAATCCCGGCCGGCATGGGCCAGTGGGACATGGTCATCGCCGTGATCATCGGCCTGTTCGTGGCCAATGGCCTGGCGTTTTGGCGCGGCGATTGAAACACGAAAGACACGAACCCATAGATCCCCTTTGGGGGCTTGTTCGGTCTATACTCAGTATTTGACGATGTTCTTTCCCGAAGGGAACCTGCCGATGCGTGCCTTTCGCTTTTTTCGTACCCTTCGTGTTTCAGTGCTTCGCCAACTCGCCATCAGATCGCTCGTACACCCGGCGCCTTGCCTGACTTTGTTTTGCTTGCACTCTAGGCTATAATCAAGCCCTGTGGGGATGCCTGAAAGGGACTTACCAGCGTGAATCGTAGATCGCTCCTATCCGCCCTGTGTCTCCTCGGCGGCGCAGCCCTCATCGCCATTGGCTGGTGGGATTATCAAAACCCCGGCGTGATCAACCAATGGTGGGCCAGCGCGCGGGTTTACACCTTCTATTGGGGTCGCCTGGCCCGGACGCTGGTGGTCGTCCTCCCCCTGGCACTGCTGGCCTGGTGGCTGGGAGTTAAGGCCCGTGCCCTGTCGGGAGATGCCCCGCCCCCTCAACGTCGGCGCCAGGCAGCTTACGCATTTGCGGCGGCCTTTGCCATCCCCTTCATCCTGGTCCTCAAGTATCGGGTGACGTGGCTGGGGATGAACTACGGAAGCTCGATCTGGGCCTACGCCTTCATCCTGGTCCTAAGCGCCATCGCCACCTGGCTGGCCTGGCCCCTTTTGAGACGCCCGCGACTGTTAGCCTGGTCCGACCGACAGGGGCCGATAATCATCCTGACCGGCATCGTTTTCTTCGTAGTAGTCTACGGCGGATTGGCCATCGCCCGGCAGGTCAGCTTCCGCACCCAGGCTCTGGACCTGGGCAGGGTTGATCAGGCGATCTGGAACACCTCCAGGGGACGTCCCCTCGAATATACCCCCACCCCGGTGACCTTTGCGGACGAGGCGCCAGACCTGTCGCCGCGCAGCCGACTGGCGGACGGCAGGCTGGAGTTAATTCTTATGCCAGTGTCAGCTCTCTATTGGCTGTGGGCCGACCCGATTTGGTTGATCGCCTTGCAGGCCATTCTGCTGGCGAGCGGCGCGATCCCCTTGTATCATTTGGCGCGGACCCGATTGGACGACGGCGCTGCCTCGCTGGCTATCACCCTGGCCTACCTGCTGTACCTGCCCTTGCACCCTATCGCGCTGGCCGGTTTTTCTCCTTCAGCTCTGATGATCCCTTTCCTCCTGTGGGCCTGGCAGGCGGCGGAAGAGCGTCGCTGGCGCAACTATTACCTGGCGGCCATCATCGCCTTGCTGTGTGGGATTGATGCCGCCCTGGCCCTGCTGGGCATGGGTCTCTATTTTCTTCTGCGAGGGAAGGGATACCGTCTCCACGGCCTAGCAACGACCCTCCTTGGCCTGGCTTGGCTGGCGCTGAATTTTGTACTGGTGGTACCCTGGGCGGGAGGCGTCTACGGACTGGGGGAGGACGCGCCAAGAGCTGTCGGCGAAGTGCTTGACCACCCTCAGGAAGCGCTGGCGCAGATTGCGAGCGCGCTGTTTGGCCGCGAAAAAATACAGGTGCTGGTTGACCTGCTGGCGGCCCTGGGTTGGACGCCGTTGCTGGGGCCGTTCGCCTTGCTGCCGGCGGCCCCGGTGTTGGTCTACGATTCGCTGGCCGTTTCCCAAAATCGGGGCGGCATCCTGGCCTACGGTGTGGCTCCCGTCATCCCCTTTGTGTTCATCGCCGCCGTTCTGGGGGCGCTCAACGCCGGGCGATGGGTTGCACACCTGGCCAGACGAGCGAAATGGATAGAGCTTCCATGGGCGGAGGGGGTTCGCCTGACCACTCTATTCGCGCTGACGACGACCTTTGTGGTCGGGCTGTTCTTCAGCCCAGTGCCCCCCGGCTGGGGATTCCGGCTGACTGATCATTTCCAGCTCAATGAGCACCAACAGGCGTTGGATCGTACCCAGGATCTCATCCCAGCGGACGCCGTCGTATCGGCTCAAAGCCACCTCTACCCACACCTCTCCCGCCGCCCCGTCATTTATCTTTTCCCGACAGTGGCTGACGCGGAGTATGTGGTGCTAGACCTGGATTACGGCGCCGACACAATGCCCCTGGACGAAAATCTCTTCGTCCCCACCGTAGAGGGACTGCTGGCCGACCCGAATTTCCACATCGCTGCCTTCGACAACGGCGCGCTCATACTGCAGCGTGGTCCGGGTGAGGCGCCGGCCGGCTTCGCCGAAACCTTGGCCGATTACCGTGGGGGGCTATATCGCTCAGCAATCGTTGAATACCGGGGACCAACCCGACTGAAAGCCAATAAGATGTACGAGGTCGGGGTCGTGTTGGAGAATCGGGGGACTCAAAGCTGGGAGACCGCCGGTCCGTACCCCATCAATCTCAACTATCACTGGTGGACCGCCGATGGTACCCCGGTTGAATGGTACGGGCTCCCAACTCTCTTGAGCCGGGTCGTGAAACCAGGGGAGGTTCACCCCCAGGGGGCACGCTTCGTCACCCCAACCCAGCCGGGCGATTATGTATTGGAGTGGGACCTGGTGCACGAGGGTCGCACCTGGTTCGGCGACCAGGGCAGCATTACGCTGCGGGTGGAAGTAACGGTGGAGTGAAACGCAAAAAGTGCCTGGCACTTTTGCGAAGCACCCCTGTAGCGAAGCGGAAGGGGCAAAATTGCCCGGCACCTAGGGCTAACCCAATGCCTCGAGAATATCCTCCAGCAAATCCTCTTCCATAAAAGAGCCTTTTTGCAGAAGCGACTCGACTTGCCCATCCAGACGGTGCCATTCATCCGGGGACAGATCTTTGGCCGTGACCACGATGATCGGCACGTCACGCAAATCCTCTTCTGACTTCACGATTTCGAGCAGGGTGAAGCCGTCGAGTTCTGGCATCATCAGATCCAGCAGGATCAAGTCGGGTTGCTCGCGACGAATCAGGTCCAGGCCAGCGCGCCCATCGTGCGCCTCGAAGACCTGATATGTGCCGCGCGCCTGCAAGATGCGGCGCAGGAGCCGGGCAGCATCTGGCTCGTCTTCGATGATGGCCACCCGTTTGACTCGTCCGTCGAGGCGATTGAGCGCCGCCAGCAGACCCTCACGCGGCGCTGGCGAGCGGGCGGCCAGAGCCGCTGCTTCTGCGGTGCCTACGGTGCGGGCCCAATCATCTCCCAACAGGTGCTTTTCGACGGGGAATGTGTGCCCCGAGACGTTGATGACTACCGTTTCATCAGGCTTGATAACTCGTTGCCCTAGCAGCTTAAAGACTCCAGCACAAGCCATGGCAGCGGCTGGCTCCATTGAAAGGCCGTCCATTTTGGCCATCACGTGCATAGCGCGGAAGGCATCCTCGTCGGTGACGCTCTCCATGGTGCCGCCGTATTTCGAAATGGCATCTCGCAAAAAGGGGTACACCGCGCCGGGGCTACCCGTGGCCACGGTGGTGATGCGTGTTTGCGGATCAGATACGTCTTCGGCCTCGTCCAGGCCCGCTTTGAAGCTGTTGGCCATTGGCGCGCAGCCATCAGCCTGGATAAGGGCCATTTTGGGCACTTTGTTGCTAAAGCCCATCCGATAGAGCTCCTCGAAGCCTTTCAAGACACCCACTGGCCCAAGACCACCACTGACAGACTGTACGTACCAATCGGGCGCACGCCAGGGTAGGCCGGCTCCGTTGTTGCTCATGGTCTGCCCCAGTTGTTCGGCGATTTCAAAGGCCACGGTTTTCATGCTCTCTCTGGCGGCGATGCTGCGCACCCCTCGGTCGACAAATAGGCCCTTGTGGTGGGCGAACTTAGCCGCCACGATCTTGGTGCGGTCATAGGTGCTGGTGACCTTGACGACCTCGCTGCCGTAAAGTGCCACTTCGCGCATTTTATCGGCGGGAACGGTGCTGGTCAGAAATGCCCAAAGCTTGATACCGGCTCGCGCACAATAGGCGGAATACGAGATGGCCACGTTGCCGGTGGAGGCGACCACCGCTTCAGTCATCGCAGATTCCCTCATGGCTGATATAGCCATCGAAGCCTGGCGATCCTTAAAAGAGCTGGTAGGGCCTTGCCGTTCATCTTTGAAATAAAGATGACGATGCCCCAGCATCAGCCCCAGATTGGCGGCCTTGAGCAGCGGCGTGCCTCCTTCTCCCATCGAGACAATGTTGTCGTACTCCTTGAGCGGTAGTAATTCCCAATACCGCCACATCGAGTCGAACGGTCGGGAGCCCAACTCCCTCCTCCATACTTCGGCGACGGCATCCAAATCATAATCTGCATTCAACCAGTCATGACCACACTCTTCACAATTCGGCACCGGACTATCATAGACAACACGGTGTCCACATTCGGCACAGGACACGTAGAACTGCTTCTCCATGAAATACTCCGTCTCGCTCTGTTCCCCTCAGTTGTTAAGCTACAATTCAGGCTAACGTGGTTCTATTGTTCTATTCGGCTTAATGCTGTCCCCAGATCGTCGAGTAGTTCTTGCTCGGTGAAGAGTCCCTTACGCAGCAACACCTCAACCTGGCCTTCAAGCTGTTGTTGCTCTTCTTCCGACAAATCCTTGGCGGTGATTACGATCACGGGAATGTTGCGCGTGTCTGGTTCTCGTTTGAGGTCCTCCAGGACAGCGAAGCCATCCACCTCAGGCATCATCAGGTCGAGGATGACAATATCTGGTTTACGCCGGTGAACCAAGTCTATCCCAGCCTGGCCCCCATCGGCTTCAATCACCCGATAATGCCGCTGCGCTTCCAGAGCGCGCTGCGCCTCCAGCATCCGGCGGATAAGCAGGATATCATCAGCCTGATCGTCTATGACCAGCACTTCGACGTCTCCCTGCTCCTGCCGATCCACGCTACACCGGGCGAGCGCGGCGAGCAGCTCTTCTTCCATAATTGGCTTAACCACGTAGTCGGCAGCACCCAGGCTGAAGCCAAGTCCCTCGTTGCTGACGATGCTACAAATAATGATGGGAATGTGCTGAGTCTGTGGATTCGCCTTTAATTCCCTGAGCACCTGCCAACCATCCTTGGTAGGCATCAACACATCAAGGGTTATGGCAAACGGCTGCAACTCGGAGGCCTTGTCAAGCACCTCCTCACTGTTGGTGACACCCACGACCTGATACCCTTCGCTTTCCAAAAAGCGTCGATACAGGCTGATTACACCAGGGTCATCATCCACCGCCAGCACGGTAAGACGTTCCGCAGCCGGCGATCTCTCGTCCGGCCCAGGCTCGACCAACTCCATCTCTGGCTGTGTCTGTGCGTAAGTGGGCAGCGTGACCGTGAAGGTTGAGCCTACACCCATTTCACTTTCCACAGTGATCTCGCCGCCGTGCATTCCGACGAAATAGCGGCTGATGGGCAACCCCAAGCCCGTGCCGCCGACACTGCGGATAGTCGTGCCATCCACCTGGGTGAACTCTTCGAAGATG
>JAUVPY010000076.1 GCA_030598425.1 Anaerolineae bacterium | reverse complement strand
GTGGAGCAAGTCGAGCCGCTTGAGAATCTCCGGCACAGGCTGTGGTCCATCGCGCAAATATTCGACTAATAATCCTTGATGGGCTGTCTTCAACAGACTCTCGTCCGGTTCGCGAAGCAGGAACCAGTATTCCAACCATTCTGGGGCGGCCTGCGCCCAGGTCCGCCTCGACAGACCTTTCAGGCGGCTGTGAATTTGGGAGTGCTCACACGCCAAGTGTGCCAAGGGGACCACTCGTTCGGGACCGATGTTGAGTTCCTTGTCACGTCCCAGGCTGATATGGCTGTCACCGCCCAGGGCGATGGAGAGCAAGTTGGCAGCCTTAACCGCTGTCTTGTAATCACCCACGCTGGCCCCTTCTTCAGTCACCGTTACCTCACCCGCTTGAATGAGTGCGATGTCGGTTGTGGTGCCGCCGATGTCCACGACCAGGGCATCGTCCAAATGAGAGAGGAAGCGTCCGCCGATGGCGCTGGCCGCGGGACCCGAGTGAATCGTCTCCACCGGCGTGCCGGCGGCGAATTCATCACTCATCAGCGTGCCATCGCCGCGCACGACCATCAGCGGGGCAACGATCTCACGGCGCTCCATCGACCGCCGCACGGCGATGATGAAATCCTGCAATATCGCCAGCAATGAGGCGTTGAGAGCAGCTGTTGTGGCTCGCTCTATTGAGCCCAACTTGGTCGAAAGCTGATGTCCCAGGACGATGGGTAGATCGCAGATACTGGAGACAGCGCGGTACACCCGGTTCTCGTGCTCTGGGTTGAGAGGGCTGAAATAGCCGGAGACGGCGATGACGTCTACTTGGCCCTTGATCTGGTTGACCTTGGCCAAGATGGCCGGCAGGTCAAGCTTCTCCTTTTCGCGACCATACAGGTCGTGACCGCCGGCGAAGTAGTGGAATTGCGGGGTAGCGAAGCGCCCCTCCATTTTGAACGCGGTGACCAGGTCAGGGTCATAGCCGATGAGCAACAGAGCGACGCGCTTTCCTTTGCCCTCGGCAATGGCATTGGTGGCCAAGGTGGTAGAGATAGAGACCATCTTAACCGCCGAGGGCTCTGGAATATGAATGCCGTCTATGACTTGCTCAATGCCAATGGAGAAATCACGCTTGGTGGTGAGGCTTTTATGCGAAGCCAGCACTCGACGCGAGTGGTATTCCAGGAGCACGCCGTCAGTGTATGTGCCTCCGGTGTCTATGCCCAGCACCAGACTATCTGTGTCGGCCGCGGTGCTGGCCTCAGTTGAAATAGGAGCGCCTTCTGGAGTGTGGTGGGAGGTATCGTCTGAGTCCAACGCCTTCCCTCATCAGGTAAGCAGGCAGACGGTAGACAGTAGACAGGGAGAGTCCTGGTCTACTGTCTACGTCTGCCTGCTTGACCTACCGTTATCTAAAACTACGCGAACATCTGCACGTCTAGCTCTTCATCTTTGTGGCGGGCGTCGGCCAACTCGCAGATGCGGCGCAGCTCTTTGTACATCGCCTCGTCAAAGAGCGGTTCCGTCTCAGTCCCCAGGAGTTCGATAACGCGGTCGTGGACCCGCTCGCCGTGTCGTTTGCTCCCGGTCGCGCTCCAGTTATCCCAGTTCTGGCGATCCAGCAACTTGGGCCGCCAGATCTCGGTTTTGAAGCGATCGTAGGTGTGGTCGTGTTCCAGATAGTGACCACCGGGGCCAACCGTATCCATTACGTCCAGGGCCATCGTCTCATCAGTAACCGGGATACCGCGTAGGATACGCTTCACCATATCGATGATCTCGTCAGAGGCAACCATCAGTTCCATCGAACTGGTCAGCCCCTGTTCAATGTAGCCCACGTCGTGGATCATATTGCCGCCGATTAAGGCAGCGGTGGCGATGTTAATAGCGGCTTCCATGGCCGCCTGTTCGTCGAAGACTTTGACGTCGGAGCAACCAGCCGTCTCGTACTCCGGCACCCCCAACCACTTGGTGATATCTGTATAGGCGGCGCTCAGCAGCGCCATCTCTGGCGAGCCGTAGCAGTAGACAGTGGTCAGCATGTCCATATTCGACATCAGGCCACCGATGATGAGCGACGCACCCGGTTTGCGCAACTGGCTGAGTACGATGCCAAACAGACTCTCGGTGAGCGCCTGCACCGCTGTACCGGCCAACGTCGTGGGCGCTGTGGCACCAGCCAAAGGACAGGGCGTGTAGACGAAGGGGATGTCGTGATCAGCAGCGAACAGGAGTTTCTGCACCACTTCCTGGGAATGGCTCAGGGGAGATACAGGCTCGATATACAGGGAGAAGCAAGGGCCTTTCTTCCACTCCTCCTCGCCGCCCAGCCGGATGTGGGCCATCTCTAGCTGGTCCCGGACGCCGTCCAGGTCCACCGCCGTGATGTTGATGGGCTTGTTGGTACCCTCCAGCATGGCCAGGTACTGCCAGCGGTCATAGGTACCTACCGCCGTGTCTTGAACGATGCCCAGGGACATGTGAAAGTCGATGTTGGGCAACGCCTCGGCCAGCCGGGCGAAGTTCTTGACGTCTTGGTAGGTTGCACGCCGCCGCTTGCCGGTATAGGGGTCGATAGTAAAGGGTGTGTCGGACCCGGCTCCAAAGTAAATCTGGTTCTTATACAGCTCCATGCGATACTTGCGGTCGGGACCGACTACTACTACTTTTCGAGGGAGCGTAGCCCGCGCCTTGTCCACCATCCAGGGGGGCATCTTCACCAGGCTGCTGTCTTCAGTGGTGTCCTCGACGATTGCGCCCCCAGAGTAGGCGACCTCGACTCCCTCTTTATCGTACACACGGACGCCAGTTTCATACAACACCCGCAAGGCTGCGTAATAGATGGCTTCGATCTCTTCCTCGCTGAGCACCTGGAATTTGGGCGTGGCGTTCACTTCGTAATTTGTTTTACGTACTTGCATGGTCTATCTCCTATCGTATGTAGCTTATGGTCGACGTGCAGAGCGTGGTAGTCAAAACCAAGTTCAACTCCGTAACCCTATTGTTCGCCACTGGCTAGCGTATGAACTGATTCTGAGAGATTTCGCCACCGGGTGGGATCACCAAAAAATCGCCGTCAGCCCTGTCTAAAGCAGAGGCCACCTCGACCAGACGACGCACGTAGTCATCCGAACCGAGGATCTCTTGGTAGCGCATGCCCCATCGCTCGCAATAGCGGGCCACCTTCTGGGCCTGAGATCGGTACTTTTCCGTGTCCGTGTCGTTGTGGGTCACTAACACCAGGCGCTCGTAATGCTGGTATTGCTGATCCATGATCCACTCGGCCTCCGCCGGTCCGTACTTTTCCACGTACTCTTCGTATTCCTTGAGTGGGTGACTGCCCGATTCCAGCCAGCCTTTGCTCAAGTAATAGGTACCCGGCACAGCCTCAAATTCGCGCAGGTAGGCCTGACGTGAGCCTAACAAGATCGCGATGCAATCATCAGTACGCGGGACCAGCAGGGTATGGTTGCCAGCCTTGATGCCATTCAGGCCATTGCCGCACAGGCCGTAGCCCAACACCACCAGGCTCGGCTCTTCAACGCTGTCTATGGCATCCTGCAAGTTCCAGGTCATTTTACTCGGAACGCGATGCAGGCCGTAGTCCATAAAGGTGACTTGCGCGGCCAGATCATCAGGCAGCATTTGCTCCAGCATCGATTGCAGCACCTGGCAGGCGATGACGACGACGGGTAGTTTCGCCGGTGACGACATCGTTACCTCCTTCGCCACGAAACGCCGGTCACGCCGCGCCGGCGAGTCGCTTGGCGAGATCGGCGCCGGACGGCGCGTTGGACCCGTAGCCATCGGCACCGATACGCTCAGCAAACTCGGCGTCCACGGGTGCGCCGCCGACCATGATCTTGACCTGGTCACGCAAACCTGCTTCCTCAATCGCCTTGATGGTGTGCCCCATGGCTCGCATGGTCGTCGTCAGCAGGGCCGACATGCCCACGAGATTCGGTTGGTGCTCCTTGATAGCCTCGATGAATTTCTCCGGCTCAACGTTGAAGCCCAGGTCGATGACCTCGAAGCCGGCCCCCTCGCACAGCATCCCCACCAGGTTCTTGCCGATGTCGTGCAGGTCACCCTTAACGGTCCCCATCACGATCGTCCCGATAAGTTGCGCTCCGCTGGCCACCAATTCCGGGCGCAGCACGTTCAGCCCAGTATGCATGGACTTGGCCGCCATTAGCACTTCAGGCACAAACATATCGCCCCGCTTAAAACGGGCGCCCACCTCGTTCATTCCAACGACTAAGCCATTGTCCAGGATGTCCTTGGGGGGCAGCCCTTCGTCAAGCGCTTTTTGTACCAGCTTAGGTACCTTGTCCTCTTTGCCTTCCAGGACGGCGGTTGACAGTCGCTCGTATATGGCACTCATTGTGTTTTCTCCTGTTCCATGTGCTCAGAATGGCTTACGCCTCTTCCTTCGCGCGATCCTCGGCAGCTTCCAGTACCTCCTGGATCACCCTCTCGGTCTCCGGCTTGATGGACGATGGCTGATGCGTGGCCAGGATGTCTCGAACGCGGTCGATAACGCGGTCACGCATAGTCAAACGGCCCATCTCCTCCCACTCCTCGTAGTTGCGCCGATCGCACAGGTTGGGATACCAGAATTCTGACCTGTAATAGCGATGTGTGTGCGGCTCATAGAGGTAATGCCCGTTGGGACCGACGTTATTGATCACCTCCACGGCCAGCGTGTCTTCATTGACCTCGATACCCCGAGTGATGCGCCGCGCGTAGCCGATGGCCTCATCCATCATCCCTAACTGGAAGACCGAGCCGGTCATCGCGCTCTCGGTGTAACCCACGTCGTGGCACAGGTCGCCGCCGCTGAGGGCCGAGAAGAAGCAAGATAGGGAACCCTCGATGGCTGCCTGTTCGTCCAAGGCTTTGGAATCGGTGCATCCGCCGGTTTGCCACAGCGGCAGGCCGGCATAGTGAGCTAACTCGGTGATGCCGGCCATCATCAGTGACAGTTCGGGCGCTCCGTAGGACAGGATCATGGCGCTCATATCCATCACGGAGAGCACGCCCCCCATGAAGTAGGGCAGACCGGGTTGGATGGCCTGGGCTATCACCAATCCCATCCACGACTCGGCAGCGGCTTCGACGATCATACCAGCGGCTGTAACTGGCCCGGTGCCGCCCGCGATGGGACAGGGTGTGAAGATCAACGGCACCCGGTGTTTGGCAGCGAAAATGAGCTTGTCGATCGCCTCAAAGGTGCTAACCAAAGGCGACAACGGTTCACAGTAATGGACGTAGTTGGGACGTTTCTCAAAAGCCTCTTGACCACCAGCTTCGGCAACGGCGATCTTATGGATGTCGGCCGAGTCGTCCCAGTTGTAAGACCAGGCCACGATGGGTTTGCTGGTATTGGGGAACATGCCGGCGAACTCGTAGGTGGCCCCCAGATCGTGGTGTACATCATTGACGGTGCCCAGCGACTCGCAAAAGTCGATGTTGGGTAGCGCATCGACCACCTTGGCCACGATGGGCACGTCATCTTTCACATATGGCCGACGCTCCAGCGTCTCCACATCGATGAAATTGGGACAGGTGGGTCCAGGGCCGAAGTGCGCCCGACCAGGGCCGATACGAATGTCATGCTTGGGATTCCCATCCCGCGCGAATATGGTAAAGCTGCGCGGCGCCATTTCCAGTGAGCGTTTGACCAGGTAAGATGGGATGCGCACCCGGATACCATCCACCCAGGCTCCGGCCTTTCTTAAAATGTCACGAGCTTCGTCGTGGTGCACGTCCAGGCCAGTGTATTCCAACACGTGGAGCACGCCCCCAAACAGTTCTTCCAACTGGTCATTGGAGAGCATTTGAAAGCGGACTCCTGAATTGATTCGATAGTTCGTTCGCATTGAGAGATCCTCCTTTCCGGATAGCTGTTGACCGATCGCGGGAGCCAGCAAAGGCTCCTGACTCCTGACTGTCTGCTACGCTGTGCCCACAAATTGCTTTGCCATCTCGGCCGCAGCAGCAGCGTTCGAAGCATAACCGTCGGCACCAATCTGGTCGGCGAAGGGCTGTGTCACCGGCGCACCACCGATCATGATCTTCACCTTGTCGCGCACCCCAGCCTCTTCCAGGGCCTTGATGGTATGCTCCATGGCACGCATGGTAGTTGTCAGCAAAGCCGACATGCCCACTACATCAGGCTCAAATTCTTTCACAGCTTCGACGAAGCCTTCGGGCGCTATGTCTTTTCCCAGATCTTCAACGTCAAAGCCGGCACCTTCGCACATCATACCGACCAGGTTTTTGCCGATGTCGTGCAAGTCACCCTTCACCGTGCCCAGGAGCACTTTGCCGACCATCTTCACGCCGCTCTCGGCCAGCAGCGGTTTGAGGATTTCCATCGAAGATTGCATAGCCCGAGCCGAGCGCAGCACTTCGGGCACAAACATATTGCCCGCCCTGAACTCAACGCCTACGTAGTCCATCCCGGGCATCAATCCGTTGTTGAGGACTTCCTGGGCGTCCAGCCCTTCATCCAGTGCATCTTCCGTCAAATCGACGATGTCGTCCAGATTGCCCTCGATGATGGCAGTGGAGATTTCGGACAGAATCTCGCTCATGTTAAGATTTCCCTCCTGTTTGAATATGCTTGTTTTTGCCAAGATGCTGGGACAGAGCATCCTGGCCCATCTGCTTCTGCGGCGCGCCAGATGTGGTCACCGCTTTTAGTGTGACAATCTGAGCTAGCCAAGCGTGTCACGTTCAAAACGTGACCTACTGCTTCTGGGGCGCGCCAGCTTAAAGGTGCAGTCTGATCGTGTCGTGGAAATGTCGAATGTGCTCACGCATCCTCTGTTCACTTTTGTGATAGTCCCGAGTTTCGATCACGTGTGCGATTTCAAAATGGGCATCCACGTCGAAGTCCTGGGATTGGATGGAGTTGATCGCCAGATACCAGATGCGCAATGAAAGATTGTAGAACTTATCTACTTCGCTACACAGGAACCTGTTACCTGCTGCTTCGGCCACCAGTTGATGAAAGCGGCGGTCCAGGGACAAGATCAACTCTCTATCGCCTTTGTCTGATCGCTGATATTCAACCATCAGGGATTTCAATTGGCCGACTTGTTCTGGCGTGATACGCTGGGCCGCCAGCCGGGCGCAAAGCGATTCTAGCTCAACCCGGATTTCGTAGATTTGTTGCAGGTCGGTGATGGTCACATCGGCCACAAACATGCCCCGGCGAGGTGCGACGACGACCAAGTTCTCGGATTTGAGCTGTTTAAGCGCTTCTCGGATGGGGGTACGACCCAGGCCCAATTCATCAATCAACCGAGACTCTTGGATAACCGAGCCCGGCGGCATCTGGACTGTGATTATCTTCTCCTTGATTTGAAGATAGGCCCGGTCCGCATCCGTCAGGTTCATCGCGTTCCCTTCGAGCACTTCCACCGGAGTCAACCCTGCGCCGCTTTCTCTCGTTGGCGATAGGCTTGGATCCAAAGCATGCCGTAGTCATCCCGGCCCATCGATAGGTCGGCAGCCAGCACCGCTGTGATCACCTCCGTCACCAGGGGGTTGGTGATGGGGCAGGTCAGCCCGGCGCGGATGGCCATGGCGATAAAGGCGGCATTGATGTACTTGCGATCCGGCATGCCGAAGGAGATGTTACTAGCCCCCATTGTGATGTTGACGCCGAATTCCTCGACCAAAAGTTCGATCGTCTCCAGCGCCACCCGCCCTGCATTACTGTCGGCGCCCATGGTCAGCGCCAGCGGGTCAATGACCACATCCTCGGGGGGGATGCCCAGCGCCCCCGCCCGCTCAATGATCATCCCAGCCACAGCCAGCCGCTGCTCAGGTGTCTCCGGAATGCCATCGTCGTCCATACACAGGCCGATCACGGCCGCGCCATACTCCTGTACCAACGGCAACACCACGCCCAGCGCGCGTTCCTCCCCGTTGACGGAGTTGACCAATGCCTTACCCTCGTAAAGGGATAGAGCCGCCTCCAACGCTTCAGGGTCGGCTGTATCGATACACAGCGGCACGTCGGTTACTTCCAGTACGGTGCGCATCACTTGTTGGAGAAGAGCCGGCTCGTCGGCACCGGGCACGCCTGCGTTTACGTCCAGGACCGCTGCGCCAGCGGCGACCTGGCTGGTCGCGTCCTCGCGCACCATTTCGAAGTCACCCTCTTGAAGTGCTTTCAGCACCTTCTTGCGCCCGGTAGGATTGATGCGCTCGCCGATGATGATTGTTGGCTTGGCCCGGTTGATCTCAACGGTCTGAGTTTTGGACGAGATAACGGTTGTGAGATTTTCTGCCATGTTTCACCTCAATCAGAGTGGATTGTTATGTTTCCCGAAAGATACTCTATGGCCACGTCTTTGCCAGGGATATGTGATGTTTGTACAGCTCGCTAATATGCTAAACCGCCGAGATTAGGGCGCTTAAGCGCGTTAATCTCGGCGGTTTCTGTCTAATTGCGCGGCTTGGGGGTTTAGGACACGGTATCCACGTGCCGCTGTGACTCTGTTTGTGGGCGAGGCAACCGAACTAGCAGAGTAGCGAGTTTCATACTCCTCAACTGACCGCCACATCGTGAGCCCCCCTTCTACTGGCATATCTCTGATATATCATCAGTATATCACAAAGCTACTCGCCTGTCAACCCCCAAACCAGATCGACGATCGGGCAGGCTCCATGGGTTTGAAAACCTTGGAGCATTACTCTAATCATT
>JAUVPY010000144.1 GCA_030598425.1 Anaerolineae bacterium | reverse complement strand
CAGATGGTGGGCACCGACCTGGTTTTCGACAACATCCCTGACGAACTGATCAAGGCCAACGAGACTATGAAAGTGCCCGATGAGGTGGCAGTCTAGCTTCAGCGTGTTTAGCGTCATCCTGCCTACGGTACAGGTGCGGGCAGGATGACATCAAAATGTCCTGAGCAACATCGTTATCTTTGTCACAATAAGTGTTGACACTGCACCAAACCAATGCTATACTCGTGCTGTTCGGAAGGGAGCGAATTTTACTGCTGCGCTCCTCGAGCCTATTGAAGCTGACGACCTCACTATCTGAACGTTTTATCCCTCTTAGTGCGGTGTATTCGATCTCCAGGAGATTTCTATGGCAGTAACCAACGTTGAAGTTCGATCTGGTGCATACTACGACTCTGTGGTTCTAATGCAATTGCAGCGTTCCTTGGCCGATCTGGCCGGTGTGCTTGACGCGGGTGTGATGATGGGCACTGGCGCCAACAAGGACGTGTTGGCCCAGAGTGACCTGTTGGCCCCAGACGCCGAGGCCGCCGGGCCAGATGATTTGGTTATCGTGGTCCGGGCTGAGGACGGGGCTTCAGCCCAGTCTGCTCTGGATCGAGTCGATGAGCTTCTCGCCGCCCGTCGCAAGGGAGGCGTCGACCAGGAGTATCTCCCCAAGAGCGTTGAATCGGCCGACCAGATGATGCCTGATGCCCAATGGGTGCTCGTCTCGATTGCGGGTCGCTACGCGGCTGGCGTGACACGCGAGGCGTTGCGGCTGGGCAAACACGTTTTCCTCTTTAGCGACAACGTTTCGGTAGAGGACGAGGTTTCGCTTAAACAAGCGGCAGCCGAAAAGGGCCTGTTAGTCATGGGGCCCGACTGTGGCACGGCCATTGTCAATGGCGTTGGGCTGGGATTTGCCAACCGGGTACGTCGGGGGCCAATCGGAATGGTCGCTGCATCGGGTACTGGCTTGCAGCAAGTTAGCTGCCGCGTCCACCAGATGGGGAGCGGATTTACCCACGCGCTGGGCACCGGCGGGCGCGACCTATCCGACGCGGTGGGCGCAGTGACCGCCCGCCAGGGGCTTGACCTCTTCAGCCGTGATCCTGAAACGAAGGTCATCGTGCTCGTTTCCAAGCCGCCAGCGCCCAAAGTGGCTGAAGAGTTGTTGCAGGCCGCCCGGTCCGCGGGCAAGCCAGTTGTGGTCGATTTCATCGGCTACTCCCCCCCGGCCCAGAAGGTGGGCAATCTGCACTTCGTCCGCACCTTCGACCAAGCGGCTGCCCTGGCTGTTCAGTTGGCTGCCGAGACCCCCGATGGAGGACCCGGGCCAGACCTGAGGCTTGAACGATTTGCCAACGTGCAGCGCTACCTGCGTGGTCTCTTTTCGGGAGGCACCCTGGCCTATGAAGCCTTGTTAATTTTGCAGGAATATCTGCCCGTCGTTTACTCCAACGCCCCGATCAAGAAGGGACAGAACGTCCTGGAGAATTCGATGATCAGCCAGGAGCACACCATCATTGACTTGGGCGAGGATGAGTTTACCGTAGGCCGTCTGCACCCAATGATGGACAACGATCTGCGTATTCGCCGGCTCTATCAGGAAGCCGAGGACCCGGAGGTGGCCGTCGTCTTGCTGGATGTGGTACTAGGCTATGGCTCCCATCCCGATCCTGCGAGTGAGCTGGCCCCGGCCATTGCCAAAGCACGCGCCGAGGCGAAAAAAGCCGGCCGACACTTGGAAGTGGTGGCTGTCGTGGTCGGTACCGACGAAGACCCCCAAGGTATGGAGGAGCAGATAGCCCAGCTCAAGGCGGGGGGAGCCAAGGTGGAAACCAGCAACGACACGGCGGTGCGTTACGTGGGTCAGTTGGTCCAAGCGCTTGGTAAGCCGGCCAAGGCGGCGGCGGCCGAACGTCAAGTTAATGTAGAGTTGGCCACGCTGCAGCAGCCTTTGGCCGGGATCAACGTCGGCCTGGAATCGTTCGCCGAGAGCTTGGTAGCTCAGGGAGCGGAATCCATCCAGGTGGACTGGCGCCCACCAGCCGGCGGGAACGAGCACCTCATGGCGATTCTTGAAAGAATGAAGAGCAAGTAGGGAGGAGCATCTGATGGACATAGATAAAGCAAACGCTCAAGCCACCGAGCGAATGATCGAAGCCCGCCCCATACTGGTGGGCCTGGCCAAAGCGAGCGAGGTTATCCCCGGAATGCGTGACAACCTGTTGTTGCACGCTGGTCCTCCCATCACCTGGGATCGGGCATCCGGCCCTATGCGAGGCGCGATAACCGGGGCTTTGATTTTCGAGGGGAAGGCGACAGATGAAGCAGGAGCCCAGGCCCTGATCGAATCGGGTGAGATTGGGTTGGAACCCTGCCATCACCATCAGGCCGTCGGCCCAATGTCTGGCCTCATCTCGCCCTCCATGTCCGTTCATATTCTTGAGAATAAGACTCACGGAAATAAAGCCTTCTCCAACTTGAATGAGGGCTATGGCAAAGTGCTGCGCTACGGCGCTTATAGCGAGGATGTGCAAGAGCGTCTGCGCTGGATGGAAGATGTGATGGCTCCTGTTCTGGCAGACGCCATCGAGGCCAGCGGCGGTATGGACATCCGGGCCCTGATCGCCGAGGCTATGCATATGGGAGATGAGGGGCACAACCGCAACAAGGCCGGCTCTGTATTGTTCACGAAAAACCTGGCGCCCCACGTAGCCGAGGTCGCCAAAGAATCAGAGACAGCCTCAGAGATATTGCGCTTTCGGGGCGACAACGCACTGAGCGTGCTCAACCCGGTGATGGCCGCCTGTAAGGCAATGACCGACGTCGCCCACGGTATTGAGGGCAGCACGATTGTCAGCGCCATGGCTCGTAACGGCACTGACTTTGGAATGCGGGTCAGCGGATTGGGTGATCGCTGGTTCGCCGCCCCGGCGCCTCCCGTGAAAGGGCTGTGGTTCCCTGGCTTCACCGCCGAGGATGCTAACCCTGACTTGGGCGATAGCACCATTACTGAGACGGCCGGCATCGGCGGTTTTGCGATGGCGGCCGCGCCGGCCATCGTCAGCTTCGTCGGCGGCTCACCCAAGGACGCTATGAATGCCACGCTAGAGATGTACGAAATCTGCTATGCCGAGCACAAATACTTCACCATTCCTCCCCTGGACTTCCGGGGCACCCCGACCGGCATCGATATCAGCAAGGTTGTGGAGACAGGCATCACACCCCGCATCAACACGGGTGTCGCCCATAAGGAGGCTGGCGTAGGCCAGGTGGGAGCGGGACTGGTGCGGCCGCCAATGTCCTTGTTTGAAGAGGCACTGGTGGCTTTTGCCGACCAATATGGATATTAGATAGAAGGAGCAACGTAATGGAACGCGAAGAGTTTATCAAGGTTTTAGCGGAATCCAAGCTATATGACCTGAACCAGGGATGCAGCATCTTCACACCTCCGTGGCCAGGAGAGAAGGCGCTGGAGATTCATTTCTTCAAGCGAGTCACCGGTGCTTACGGCGGGGGCCCAGGCGCCAACGGGCAGTTGCTGAACTGGAGCAACACGGTAGGTACCCACCTGGTAGGCGAGCGTGCCTTTCACTCTGGAGCCACGGCGATTTCTGACGTTCCCCTGAGGGATCTATGCGGCCCGGGAGTCGTGGTAGACATCTCTGACCTGGTATCCGATTATAGCCTGTATACGCCCGAAATGATCACCAGCCGCGCCACCGTCAAGGAAGGCGATATTCTGATCATCAATACTGGCTATCACAAGTACTCATGGGATTTGCCGGATGTCCACAGCCCAGATGCCCAGGGAGGTGTGGAGTCCAAGGAGTTCGGGTTTTTGGTCAGGCACCCCGGACCCTCTCCCGATTTCTTTAAGTGGGCCCTGGACATGAAACTCAAGGTGATCGGCGTGGACTGTGGCTGTGCCGAACATCCTATGAACACCAACATCCGCTATATGCACGAGCGCGACTTTCAGAAGGCCGAAGCCAAGCTCCAGGCGGAGCACGGCAAGTCGTGGGATGAGATGTTCCCCCAGGACGAGTACTACGAGCTGACGCACATCACTATGCCCAAAGCCCATCTGCTACTGGCCGAGTCGATCGTGGGTGATATAAACAAACTCAACAATCAAAGAGCCTGGATCATGATTATGCCCATTCCCTTTATGGAGGTTGAGACAGCCTGGACGCGGGTCGTTGCGCATCAACCGCCTGATGGGATGGGCGAGGAAGAGTTCTTCCAGATTATGGATTCGGCCGAAGTGCTGGATATGACCCTCCCTTTCAGCGTCCAGACACCCCAGTGGGCAAACTATGTTCCGTTGAGCGTTACTTACACCAAGCGAGTCGGCGGCCAGTACTTCGGCCTGGGCCGGAACGGTTCTATCTGCAATGCCAGCATTCACTTAGCGACCCATATGGACGGCGAGAAGCACTTCTGGCCGGCAGGCCGAACCATCGGCGAGGTGCCCCTGGAGGAATGGGTTGGACCTGGGGCCATCGCGGACATCTCCCACCTGGTCAGCGATTCAAGCGTGTACACCCCCGAGATGATCGAGAGCGTGGTGGACGTGCGCGAGGGAGATATTCTCCTCATCAAGACTGGATGGTACAAGTATGGCTGGGTCAGCCCGGATTCTGATGAATTTCGCTACATGATTAAACACCCCGGGCCTTCGCCTGACTTCTCGCAATGGTGCATCGACAAGAAGATCAAGTGGCTGGGTATTGATGCCGTCAGCCAGGACCACCCTATGAACACCATCCAGAGAATCTGGCATCCCAAGACCTTCGAAGAGGCCAACCGTAAGCTGAAGGAGGACTTCGGCAAGGATTGGGACGAGATGTTCCCCCTGGATGAATACTATCAGGACACGCACCTGAATCTCTTTCCCAAGGGGATTGTCCACGCTGAGAACCTGGGCGGTGACATCGCCACTGCCGAAAGTGGGCGGTACTACATCGGCTGCTATCTGCAGAAGGGCATGGAAATCGCGTCTATGTGGGGACGCTTTGTTGCCTTCAAGGAAGGAAGCTAGTGCTGGAATAGCTCAGAAGCAAGTGGAGATAGGTTGACGAATCAAAGCTTGCTGCCGAAGTGAATCCACGTGATGCGTGATACGTGAGCATTCCCGGCCGGAGTTCTTCACGTTTCACGCATCACGCATCACGTGGGACAACGACAAGCTGCAAACGACTTAATTTTCTTTCGAATTGGGAGAAGATCAGGGTGCACCCGGAACTAGAGAACTATCTGCAGCGAATTGAGGACTTGCGTCAGCAGGTCGGCGAGTTGATTGCCGATCTGCCGCCAGAGGCTCTGAATTGGCGTCCGATTGAGAGCGAGGACGACCACGCCACAAACTCATTGGCTGCCCTGGCCGCCCACGTCGCTGGCGCTGAGCACTTCTGGATTGCGGAGGTAGTCGGACGTTATCCACCCACGAGAGACCGTGATGGCGAATTCGCCACCAAGGCCGCCTTCGCCTCGGATCTTCTTCGCCTTTTGGAAAACGTGGGTGCAGAGACCCGGGAGGTGTTCAACGCCCTCTCCGAGGCCGACTTAGATGGTACACGAGAGGCAAATGGCCGGACGGTCCCAGTTCGCTGGAGTGTCTTACACGTCATTGACCACACCGCCCTTCACCTGGGGCATATGCAGATCACGTATCAGCTATGGAAGGGAGGCCAAAGCAAGCCCTCCCCTCGTTGGTTCAAGCGGCTGCCTTCGGGAGAGAGATAGCCCGAGGCTAAAGCCATCAGGCTAAGAGAGCAAAGCACCCCAAATGACTGATTTTTATCACAATATATTTTATTACTACAGAGGCACTCAGCAATCAGAGCAAAAACGCGGGCGCCAGTTGGAGGATAATGCTACCAAAGCGCTGGTTAATACGCTAGAGCATTGTAACCCTGGAGTCGCGCGCGAGTTTCTGAATTGGCTGGGCATTGTGGCGACTGGACCACTGGAGTTCAAGTTACAGAAAGCGACCATTGGCAGAGAAGAGATAGGTAACAAGTCACAACGGCTACTGCTTGGCATTGTACCAACCAAAGAGATTATGGACCCTTGCGCCGAACTGGGCAGGACGGTAGCGGGAGAAGAAGATAGCCGCCCTGATGCTTGGATTTACGGAGACGACTTTGTAGTCCTGGTTGAGAGTAAGGTTGAAGGCAAAGAAGGTGTATCTCTCGAACTGGCCCAGATGGAACGGCACTATCAAAAGCTGTTGGTAGACACGGAGCAGCAGCCAGAGTGTAGGATATATACTTGGGCTGAAGTACACAGGTTTTTCAAGAACTTGCTTGATGAATTAGCAGGTGAACTGACAAAAAAGGACAAATGGATTATAGGACAATTAGCGCAATACCTGGAATGGATTGGTATGGCAGAGTTCACCGGTCTTGAGTCGGGAATGTTCGACTATTTTGCCGCTCCTCCCATTGATGACAGGAATGAAGATGACAGGCAATGGGTGCGTGGTACGATGCAGTCTTTTGCGGAAAAGATCCTCGAGGGGCTACAGGCTGTTGATAGTTCGTTCTACCAGGACTATGATGTGGGCAGGCTTTTTCTCAAAGATGACCATTGTTGGGCCGCTTTCGGTCCTAAGGACAAAAAATATCGCAGGTTGGCTCATCAGACCGTATCGTTGTACGAGTGCGGACTCGACGTTTTCGTCAACGTAGAGCTCAAACCTGCGGTTGATAGGCTGAGGAGGAAAATCGCCCAGAACCAGAACAAACAAGCGTTCAGAGAGGCTATATCTAGGCTGCCTGGACCTTT
>JAUVPY010000227.1 GCA_030598425.1 Anaerolineae bacterium | reverse complement strand
TATGGATTATACCACGCGCCAGGGTAACACAAAAACGTGGCTAGACAACTGTTGATTGAACCTCAAACATAACAACGAATTTGAGGATTGAACGAATACCCGAAGGGCGCGGGGGCAATTCGTTCAATCCTCAAATTCGTTGTTATGTTTGAGGTTCAATCAACAGTTGTCTAGCCACGTTTTTGTGTTACCCTGGCGCGTGGTATAATCCATAGGGAGAGCCTACTATGCCTGAAATGACCTCACTAGAACGCTGCATGACCGTTTTGGGGGGCGGAATCCCCGACCGCGTGCCGGTTTGCCTGGAGAACTTTCAACACGCGGCCGCCGTGGCCGGCTACACCCTGCGCGAATATTGCCTGGACGGCGAGAAGATGGCCGCCGCGCAAATCGCCGCCTGGCAAAAGTTCGGACACGATATGATTGATATGGAAAACGGGGTGGCGACGCTGGCCGGGGCAGTCGGGTGCGAAGTGCGCTATACCGATGACGCCCCGCCCTGGATCACCCGCCCCGCGCTGGAACGCATCGAGGACGTTGATCACCTCAAACCTGTTGATCCCTATCAAGATGGTACGCTGCCGGAGGTGATCAAGGCCACGCGCATCCTGGTCAGGGAATTGGGGAAGCACGTGTGTCTGCTGGTCGAAGCCGATCAAGGCCCTTTCGATCTGGCCTGCCAGATTATGGACCTCCAGGAATTGCTGATCACCTTGCTCGACCCTGACAAGGAAGTGTGGGTTCACAAGTTGTTGACATACGCTTATGAGCAGACGCTACGCTATGCCCGGGCGCTGATCGAAGCCGGGGCTCACCTGACGATGATGGGGGAATCGACCTCCGGGCCAGACGTTTGTTCGCCGGCCATTTATCGTCGCTTCGCCTTCCCCTACCAGCAGCGCCTGGTCGAAACCTTGCGCGCCGAGGGCAAACAGATCGGCATGCACATCTGTGGGAACGTGACGCCTATCATTGCGTCAATGGTGGCTACCGGCGCCATTTTCTTGCAGGTTGACTACAAGATTGACCATGAAGCTTGCAAGCGCGCCGCCCGGGCAAAGACTACGCTAATCGGCACCGTTGACCCCAGCGGGGTTATGGCTAGAGGCACGATAGAGGACGTCGCCCGGGCGGCACGCCACGACATTGCGCATCTGTCGGACGGGGGCGGGTTCATCCTCAGCCCGGGCTGCACATTGCCTTACACGACGCCAGATGAGAATGTTGCTGCGTTGGTTGAGGCAGCCGGGCAATACGGCCAGTATCATTAGAATCTCTCCGAGAAACACAGCAGTAGCATCTGCCAAGGAGGATATGGTGAAAAGCAATGAGCGATAACTCCAGTTTCGGCCCCGATACTCAGTCCCTGCGTTTCAGTGTGCTGCGGCAGACCGACATCGAACGTATCCACGAACTCTCCGTGAAGGTGCTGGAAGAGACGGGCGTGATCCTGCACTATCCACCCGCCCGGAAACTGCTCAGGGACCACGGTGCCTCCCTCGATGAGGCGCGCCAACTGGTGCGTATCCCGCGTCATTTGGTGGAGGAGGCACTCCGGGGGGCGCCGCGCCAGGTGAACGTGTATAGCCAGGACGATCTCGAGCAAGACCGTCTCTTGGTTTTGGACGGCAACCGTTACGGGCGAACCACCACCGGGCTCAACTGGATATTAGATCACGGCGCGTCCAATCGGCGACCGGTCACCGAGAAAGACGTGATCAACTGGACGCGTGTGATTCACGCCTTGCCCCACGTCCATTTCGCAGGCTCGTTGAACGACCAGGAGGAAGCGGCCAAATCGGAGGAGGTTCGCTGCCTGGCCCGCATGCTGCACTACACCGACAAGCCGTTTATGTTTTCGGCCTTCAGTGGAGAGGGGATGCGTTGGTTGTGGCGTCTGACCGAGGTGGTACAAGCTGACGACCGCCAGCCACGATTGATGGTCCTTTCGTCGGTGAACAGCCCGCTGATCTACGGTTGGGGTCAGTGTGAGGCGGCCATGGTATCGGCTGAGATGGGGATACCGGTTTGCTTTAACTCCTCGGCGGTGGCCGGGGTGACAGCGCCCATCACGCTGGCCGGCAGCGTGGCGCAGATCAACGCCGAGATGCTGGCCGCGCTGACCATCATCCAGCTGCACCGACCGGGCGCTCGGGTGGTATATGCGGCCCACCCGATGGCGATGGACATGCGAAACGGCATGGCGTCCATCAGCATGGGGGAGGTGGGCTTGATGTCGGCAGCCTGCGTCGACATCGGGCGCTATTATGGTCTGCCCACGTCTTCCAACGGGGTTTGTACCGATGCGTGCACGCCTGACCCTATGGCCACGCTGGAGAAGTGGGCCAACGGCTACTTGCCGCTCATGGCGGGAGCCAACGTCAATGGAGGAGCTGGCTCGCTGGCGTGCGTTGGCACCGTCAGCCTCGAGCAACTTGTGATCGACGATGACGTGTATGGGCATTTCTTCCGCCACGCGCGGGGCATCAAGGTAAATGACGTCACCCTGGCTGGTGACGTCATTGCCAGGGTGGGGCCGGGCAGCGCTTACATCATGGAAGAGCACACCCTGGACCATTTCCGGGACGAGTATTACTACTCCCCACTGGCCAACCGGATGAACGCGCCCACCTGGGAGGCAGCCGGTGCCAAGGATGCGGTGGAGCGGGCTGCCGATATGGTTCGGGACATCCTGGCTCGCCCCCAAGAGCCGTTCTTGTCTGATGACGAGTCACGCGAGGTGCAGACCTTGCTGGCCAAGGCCGAAGCGGCCCTGGCCGACACTGCGGTGCATGTCTATTTGTCAGGTGCAACGCTCTGCTTCGCGACGCTGTGCGTTGCACCTCATTGCTATCCAATCATCCAAGGAGACGTGAACATGAGCGACGTAGAACGCGTGCTGACGGTATCCAACCAATTGGGAGAAGGCCCGATATGGCTTCCAGAAGAGGGGGCGTTATATTGGGTCGACATTGATGAACAGAAGATCTTTCGGTTTTACCCATCAACCGACGAACTTGAGGCCTTTGATGTCGACACCCGGGTGACTGCCTTGGCGATACGGGCGTCGGGTGGCTTTGTGACAGCCACCGACAAAGGACTTGCATACTGGGACACCCAAACCCGAGAACTCAGTTTTATCGCCGACCCTGAAGCCGACAAATCTGCCACCCGTTTTAACGATGGGGCCGTCGACCGCCAGGGGCGTTTTTGGGCTGGGACCATGAACGAAGTAGATTTTGTGACCCCTGACGGTTCGCTTTATCGCCTGGACCCGGACGAGTCCATTCACACGATGGAAGTGGGAATCGCGATATCCAACGGCGTCGGCTGGAGCCCAGACAATAAGACGATGTATTTCTCGGATACCGTGCGCCAGGTGATATGGGCATACGACTTTGATCCTCCCACGGGGGGTATCAGCAATCGCCGTCCCTTTGTTGAGATCAAAAAGGAGAATGTTCTTCCAGATGGCCGGACCGTTGACAGCCAGGGCTACGTGTGGAACGCCCAGTGGGGTGGCTGGAATGTAACCCGCTACGACCCGACTGGAGTGGAGGACCGGGTGATTCAGCTACCGGCGCAACAAATCACCTGCCCGGCGTTTGGTGGAGAGAATCTGGACGAGCTGTACATCACTTCTGCCTGGGGTGGCCTCAGCGAAGAGGAAAGAGAAAAGCAGCCGCTAGCCGGCGCTCATTTCCGAATTAAGGTAGGCGTCAAGGGGCTAGCAGAGCCGAAATTCAGCGGATGAAACCGGCACGCCTCCGAGAAGGAAGCAGAGGTTACAGAGGGGGAATGGCAGTCCACGTAGAGACTTTGCTCCTGCACGGACTGCCACTCCCCGTTTTTTCTAATGGCCTATGCTCTCAAGCCTACGTCCAAACCGCTCCTGGTCACAGACCAGCTTCGTCCTTCGTCATTGGTCCTTCGTCAGCTACGTGAGCCAGTCGGCGATAGTCAGGGCATACGTCTTGGTCAGGGTGATCAAATCTTCCACGTCTACCCACTCATCGCGTGCGTGGGCGTTGCCCCCTTGGGGACCAAAGATCACCACCGGCGTTGGGCTGTGAAGGTTAAACATGAACCCGTCGCAGGCGAAGGGCGCCGGTTCGTGCGACGGGGGCTGGCCGGTCAGGGATTCCAGGTTTCTCGCCAGCAGTTTGAACACCGGATGATCTTCCGACATGGTGCTGCCCGGCAGGAAGCGGGTCCGCAGCTCCCATCTCGTGGATACCTTTTGAAGCGCAGGGGTGACTTCGGTTGTCTTCTCGACCACCTCGTTGAGCTCCGACCGGAGCTCATCCTCGGTCACACCCGGAGGAATCTCGATCCAGAACTCGAACCAGGCTTCCTCGGGGATTGCCTCTCCCGTACCCCAGGGTAAGAGCTCGCCAGCCCTCAAGACAAAAGGCATTAGCGGAAACACGTCGTTCTCAAACCCTCGAGGCTTGGGCCGGGCGTTGCGTTCCGTGTTGTATTTGTCCAGGGCAACCAGAATGTGGCCCAGGGCGATCACCGGGTCGCGTAACTCAGTCTCTCCACAACCCATCCCCACGCCTTCGGCGGTAACGAACAGGCGGAATTGCTGACCACCGCGATGGGAAGGGCTGATCAGCATATTGTTGGGCTCGGGGTTGATTGCAATGTCGGCGTTATAGCCGCGCAGTCGGCAAGCGAGCGTTCCATTAGCACCGCCGAACTCCTCGTCTACGACGGTTTCAAGGATCAGGTCGCCTTTGAGTTCCAGGCCAAGCTCCCTTACGCAGCGGGCTGCCATCAGGTAGGCGGCGATGCCGCCCTTCATGTCGTTTGAGCCTCGCCCGTACAGTTTGCCGTCTTCGACCGTCCCATCCCACCAACCAAATTGACCTTCGCCCACCACCGGTACAACGTCCACGTGGCCGCTGAACAGCAGCGATTTCTTGCCGTTCGGCCCCCGCTCTCCACCGGGCCGTGAAGTCAATACTCCGACGACGTTCGGGCGGTCGGTATACTCGTGGTTTGGCCAATATGCCGGGTGCTCGGTCAACCCCTCGGCTTCGGGCGGCGTAAATATGTCCATCTGGCATCCGATGTCGCGCAGGAAATCGGCGACGAACATCTGGCAGTCCTTCTCCTTGCCGTGCGGTGGCTTGTTCTCGCTGGGGAATCGCACCAGCGACTGTGTAAGGCTGGTGACTTCGGTCCGGTGAGCCTCAACCCAGTCGAGGATGGTATCGCGGGAATGGTCTGTTGAATCTGACATCTTCTTCCTCCAATTCAAGGTGATCGATATGCTGGAAAGTTTAGGCCGTGTTGACGCTTTGTCCTTATCCTCTGAGACTCCAGCGAAGAGTTTAATGTTGTCTCTCAGGTGCTAACTCAAATGTCAACACTACCTAGTCTGCT
>JAUVPY010000244.1 GCA_030598425.1 Anaerolineae bacterium | reverse complement strand
ATGGATTGGATGAATGTCGTTTCCTCCACAGGTTCATCACCCTTAGCGTCGGCGTCGCGTAGCCCGGTCAGCACGGCTTCCTCGACCCGGTCGCTGAGCGGATTGTCTCTCCCCCGGCCGACCTTACGCAGCCACCAACCTGCCGGCGGGCCGTCGTCTCCGCTCACCTCAACCAGGCTTTTTTCCTTGGCTTCGTCCAGCCCCTGGCCGATTGCGGAGTTCAACCAACTCAACACGCGGCTCGGCGGCACAGATCCCTGGGCGACCTCCAGGATCCCCTTGCGCATCAGACGGTGCCAGGCTGCAATTTGCAGGGTTTCGGCCTGGACCGGTTCGCCCCGGGCGCGAACGTACCTGGTGGCCGCCTTAGCGCTCTCGGCCATCACACGCGAACCCAACGCCTCAGGGTCCTCTTCGGCGGGTTCCTGGAGCGGAGCCGGGACCAGGGTATACTGGTGCTCACCCGTAGCGCGGTGCTGCCAGCTTTCGACATCGTAGCCGGCAGCCAGGGCGGCCAGGGCCATCGCAAAGGCCCCCTGGGGCGGCGAGCCGTGCAGCGTGAGCACACACACGCCATCAAATCGAAAGACGGGGCGTAAGGCGCGCAGGGCGGTTGTCATCGTCGTCACATACCAGGCCCAGTCGGGCCACTTTTGTAACGCCAGGCCCTTCAACTTGCCAGCTTCGTCGGGCCCGAAGATCCAACCGGTCCACAGGTAGGCAAGCGACCAGAAGACTGGATCAGGTCGCGGCGGTGTTGTCAACACCAGCGACACAGATTCGGGGGTCAGACCACGCCCCACCGCACCCACCCCCAAGTTGTGCACCCAGACCAATCCCTGTGTCGAGGAGGGCACCCGGGTGACCCAGTGCAGGTCTAGCTGAAGGGGCAGCGGTGCCCTAAGCGCGGCGGACGCGGCCATATTTTCGACGGACGTCTCAAATAGCTGCCACACGTTGCGTTCAACAAACCGCCGGGGAGGGTGAAGTTTGTCCACCGCAGGGCGTGCTGGCGCATCGCCGGGTGGCGTGTCCGGTCGATACAGATTGCTGGCCGCATCCAGGCAGGTGAGCAACACCGCCTTCAAATGGCCTTGGACCTCCTCGTCGAAGGTGGCCTCGATCTTCATCAGCAGATCGGCTATGGCGTACAAGGCGCGAGGGGTATAAAGCTCCAGCAACGTCTCGGCGTGGGCGCGGGCTTTGTCACCTGCCGGAGCTTGGCGGGGGGGCGCCACCCGGTCGAGCAAGTACCAATAATGCAGACCCCGTGTCTCCACCTCGTCGAGAACCGCCATGTCGTTTTTGTCCACTGCCGCCAGCCCCGCTTGACCGCAAGCTGTACAGTCGACCCACTTTTGGCGTGGGTCGGCCGGCTCTCGAGACCATATAAAGTAATCAGCCACAGCTTGCTGATTGCAGGTCGGGCACTGGGTCCGATACAGTTGATTCAGATGCTCGCGCAAGGGAACTCCCCGCTTCAGGCTATCGCCCAGGCGGGTCACGGCGGCCTTTAATTCATCCGGTTCCGGCGGCGACAATCGCTCACGCAACGACAGCACGACCAAGGGGTTGCTGTTGGTGGCGACCAGGCGCCGGCCAGCGGCCACCGCTTCTCGAACGGGTATATCGTCCACGACGAAGGGGTCCAGCACAATCGCGTCAGGGTGAGTATACGTTTCAACAAAATGCCTGGCGACACCTTCACGCCAGGTAGGCAGTAAGCTGCCTAACAAGCCAGCCGCTGAAGGGGTTATGCCAGGCACAAAATAATCAGCCATATGACCAACTCAGAGGTTCTGGTTGCGTCCTTTACTCCGAGATCATCTTACCACCTGAGTTCGGAATTACGCTGATCAGCATCCCGAGTAGGCTCAGCATTCTGAGTAGGCTTGCAGAGCCGTACACTTGCACTTGCACCTGCGCCACAAGTGCAGGTGTACGGGCTATGCCCTACTCGGGATGATTTCCCTCTCGGAAACTCCGAACTCAGGTTCTTCCCGGAAATCCAAGATGAGTATACCATAATCCAGGGAGGTAAGGAAGGGGGAGAAAACTGGCTAATTCCAAGACTGTCTCGTGGTTTTTCATAGATTAAGACCTTGTTAGGACCACCGAATCGTCGGTTGGCTCCAAGTTGGTAGTTTTTGACAGTCCCATTGTGCTATAATGCAGCTAGATCCGCAGCCGAATGTACCCACGGGCGGCTGCTTTTTTGTGTGAATCCACGGAAAAACGTATTGCATCTTCTTGACAAATAGTGCGTAATATATTTGCAATTCGGATTTGACGGGTAAGTATTATCAAATGTCTCAATCATCTCGACTGCCTGGCTTCTATAAGAGTTCCGTCGAAGAACGGCTGGGGTTGGTGGCCGCCGCTGCTGACCTGACGGACGAAGAAAGCGCGATCCTAAGCGGCGCGGCCGGTCTCCAGACCGACACGGCCGATCATATGATCGAGAACGTGGTCGGAACACACAGCCTGCCGTTGGGGATCGCTACCAACTTTTGTGTCAACGGGCGTGACGTTTTGGTGCCGATGGCCATTGAGGAACCAAGCGTGGTAGCTGGCGCCAGTTTTGCCGCCAGGCTCGCGCGTGAGGGTGGCGGGTTTTTTACGTCGTCTACCCCCTCGCACATGATCGCTCAGATGCAGGTACTGGAGGTGCCTAATCCACACCTCGCCCGCTTCGAATTGTTATCGCAGAAGGAGCGATTGCTCGACCTGGCCAACCAGACCGACCCGCTTATCATCAGCCTGGGCGGCGGCGCGCGTGATCTGGAAGTACGCGTAATCGAAGAGAGTCCCGCCGGGCCGATGTTGGTCCTGCATTTGATTTACGACACCCTGGACGCTATGGGAGCCAACACCGTCAACACGGCAGTTGAGGCGCTGGCACCCACCGTCGAGGAGATCACCGGCGGCCGTGTGCTGCTGCGCATCCTGAGCAACCTGGCCGACCGGCGCCTGGCCCGCGCTATGTGCACCGTGCCCGCCAATGCGCTGGAGTTTGAGTCTGACGGACGGACCTTCGAAGGACGAGATGTGGTGGAGCGTATCGCGGAGGCCTACGCCTTCGCCGCTGCCGATCCCTACCGGGCCACGACACACAACAAAGGCATCATGAACGGGGTTGACGCCGTGGTGATCGCCACCGGCAACGACTGGCGCGCCATCGAAGCCGGCGCCCACGCCTACGCGGTCCGGGACGGTGGCTACACCGCCCTCTCCCAATGGGAGAAGACCCCCGAAGGGGATTTAGTAGGCACCCTGGAAATGCCCATGGCCGTTGGCATCGTTGGCGGGGCGACGCGCGTTCACCCCTTGCCCCAAGTTGCGCTCAAGATCCTGGGGGTGAAAACCAGCCTTGAATTGGCCGAGATCATCGTGGCTGTGGGGCTGGCGCAAAACCTGGCCGCTTTGCGTGCACTGGCGACGGAGGGCATCCAGCGCGGTCATATGAGCCTGCACGCCCGCCAGGTCGCCATCGCCGCCGGCGCGGCCGGGGACCAGATCGAGCGCGTGGCCGCCCAGCTCGTCCAGGAGCGAGCGATCCGCCTGGACCGGGCCGAGGAAATCCTAGGTCAACGAGCTAGTGAGTCAATAGGTTGATAGGTAAACGAGTCAGCGAATATGAGTGATACGGGATACGCAGCACGGGATACGCAATACGGAATAATGCAACCATCCACCCAGGTCGGCTTTGTCGGCTACGGCGCTTACGTCCCTCGCCACCGGCTGCCAGCTACGGAGGTGGCTCGCGTGTGGAGGGGGGGCGAGGGAGGACTGCCCGTCACTGAAAAGGCGGTGCCTGGCCCAGATGAGGACACCTTGACCATCGCCCTGGAGGCAGCGCGCAACGCGATAGCCCGGGCGGGGATAGACTCAAGCCTCATCGGCGCGGTGTGGGTGGGCAGCGAAAGCCATCCCTACGCCGTCAAGCCGACCAGCACCATCCTGGCCGAGGCGATTGGCGCCACGCCGCACACCGAGGCCGCCGACTGGCAGTTCGCCTGCAAAGCCGGAACGGAGACGATACAGGCCGGCATGGGCTTTGTGGCCAGCGGCATGGCTCGCTACGTGCTGGGGATCGGCGCCGACACCGCCCAGGGACGGCCCGGCGATGCGCTGGAATACACGGCGGCGGCCGGCGGCGCAGCTTATATCATCGGCCCGGCCGAGGAGAGCCTGGCCGTGATCGAGGCCAGCTTCTCCTACGTGACCGACACGCCGGACTTCTGGCGGCGTCCTTACATGCACTACCCCAGCCACGGTCAACGCTTCACGGGTGAGCCGGCCTATTTTCATCACGTCACCTCGGCGGGGCGACACCTGATGGAGCAGATGGGGCGCACGGCGGAAGACTTTAGCTACGTGGTGTTGCACCAGCCCAATACAAAATTCCCGCAGCGAGCGGCCAAGATGCTCGGGTTTGAGCGCGAGCAGTGGACCACCGGCTTACTGTGCCCGGTGGTTGGCAACACCTACGCGGGCGCGTCCATCCTGGGCCTGACGGCCATCCTGGATGAGGCAGTGCCAGGCGACACCATTTTGGCCATCTCCTTTGGCTCTGGAGCGGGCAGCGATGCCTTCGCCCTGCGCGTCACCGATCTCATCACCGAACGCCAGGGGCGCGCTCCCAAGACGAGCGACTACATCGCCCGCCGCCAGGAGATTGACTACGCGACCTACGTGCGTTATCGGAAGAAATTACAGATGCAATAATCAGGAACCAGGTATCAGGTACTCAGGTATCAGGTACTCAGGGGGCAGGTGATCCCAAATCTTGATGGCCTGATCCCCGATCCCTGATTACCAGATTTCCTGATTTCCTGATCACGGAGATACACATTGCGAGACGTAAGTATCATTGGCATAGGACAGACCCCGGTTGGGGAACATTGGGAACGGAGTTTGCGACATCTGGCCTACGACGCAGTTAAAGCGGCGATGGGTGACGCGGGCGTCGAGAAGGCCGACGCGCTGTACGTGGGCAATATGCTGTCGGGCGAGATCAGCGGCCAGTCCCACCTGGGACCCCTTATCGCCGACTTCGCCGGGCTGCGCGGCATTGAGGCCATCAAAGTTGAAGGCGCCTGCGGTTCCGGCGCGGCGGCTGTGCGTATAGGCTACCT
>JAUVPY010000183.1 GCA_030598425.1 Anaerolineae bacterium | reverse complement strand
TGCAAGTGTTAAAAACCCGCCTGGGTGAGATCCAGGATTTGAACAGGTCCGCGGCCCTGTTGGGTTGGGACCAGCAAACCTACATGCCGCCGGGCGGCGCAGCCGCGCGCGCCGAGCAACTGGCTACACTGCAAAAAACGGCCCACGATTGGTTCATCGCCGACGAGATTGGCGAGCTGATCGAAGATCTTAGTGGCGATGGGTTTGGCTGGGATTACGACACTGACGAAGCCAGTCTGGTGCGCGTTGTCGCTCGCGACTATGAGAAGGCGCGCAAGGTCCCCAGCGAACTGGTGGCCGAATTCGCCCGCATCTCTGCGTTGGCCTACGAGGCCTGGGCAAAGGCCCGAGAGCAGGCGGACTTCTCGATGTTCCAGCCTCACCTGGAAAAGATCGTGGAGCTCAACGTGCGGCTGGCTGAGGCGTTGGGCTACGATGATCGCATCTATGACCCTTTGCTCGATCAATTTGAACCCGAGATGAAGACCGCTCAAGTGGCTGCCATCTTCGATGACCTGAAGGTGGAATTGCTCCCGTTGGTGAAGCCCATCTCCGAACGCATCGACGCAGTGGACGATTCAATACTTCATCTAGCTTACGACGAGCAGAAGCAGTGGGACTTTGGCGTGGACGTCCTCAAAGACTTTGGCTTTGATTTCACTCGTGGCCGGCAGGATAAGTCGGTTCATCCCTTTACTACCGCCTTCTCCATCAGTGATGTACGACTGACCACCCGAATAGACCCTGTTTATCTGCCCACCGCTCTGTTTGGCACCCTTCACGAGTGTGGACACGGCCTCTACGAGCAAGGCGTCAGCCTCAGCCTGGACCGGACCTCTTTAGACGATGGTACGTCCCTCGGCATCCACGAATCACAATCTCGGCTGTGGGAGAACTTGGTGGGTCGCAGCCGAGAGTTCTGGTCTCACTATCTCCCTCTCTTGCAGGATGTTTTCCCCGACCAACTGACGGATGTGAGCGTCGAGGATTTCTACCGGGCTGTCAATCGGGTGGAGCCTTCGTTCATCCGCGTCGAGGCCGACGAGATAACCTACAACCTGCACATTATGCTCAGGTTTGAGCTTGAAAATGAGATGCTCGAGGGCGAAGTCAGAATCGCTGACCTGCCTGAAGCTTGGAATGCCAAAATGGAAGCATACCTGGGTATCGTCCCGCCTGACGATGCCCAGGGTGTGCTGCAAGACATCCATTGGTCGGGTGGTATGCTAGGATACTTCCCCACTTATTCGCTAGGTAACCTATTCTCGGTCCAGTTCTTCGATCAGGTCAAGGCCGACATCCCGTCGCTGGCCGACCAGATTGCGGCTGGCGGGTTCGACGAGTTGCTGGACTGGTTGCGCGAAAATGTCCACCAATATGGACGCAAATACACGCCGTCCGAGTTGGTCAAGCGTGTCACAGGAAATGATCTTACGGCGACCAACTACATCGCCTACATCAAAGCCAAATTCTCTGGCATTTACGATCTGTAGTCTCATCAGTTTCGATTTTCGAGGAGTGAGGCACGCCCACGTGCCGAACGGAGCCGCACCTGGGCGTGCTAACTCCTTTGAGGCTGGCTGACGGACACTTATGGCCAAATCACCTTTTTATGTTGAAAGCAAGCCGCTGACCCGTTCCGACGAATTGCGGGGACAGATCAATGAGCTCGAAGCAATGATCGGACGGATGGGATATGGCCTGGGCCAGGGGGCGTTGGCTATTCCGGCTCTGTTCGATTCAATTAGCACGAGCCTGGCTTCGTTTCAGGCTGCGGGACAAAGTATGCGGGCGGAGGAAACTCGGCTGGAAACTGTCTCTGCTCGTCTCAGGCGCAAGGCGGATGTATTCCTGCGAGAGATAGGCGGCGCCAGCGTGCTGCGAGAAGCCCGGCAGGCGCGCCAGCCCGACCCAGAGAATTGGTGGTGGTTTGTCGATCAGTTGGTGGCCAACAGGCGGCGGGACCGGATGCTCCGCCTGTTGCGGCTGGGGGCGGGAGCGGCGGTCGTCTTGTTGCTGTTGTTCGTTCTCTACCAGCGATTTTTGGCCCCCGACCCAGCTACGAGAGAACGCCTGAGACATCAGCATAACGCCGAGAACTTGGCTCTGCAACAAGACATGGTGGGTGCCTTGAGTGAAGTTGAGCAGGCGCTTGCCGTCGCGCCGGACGAGCCGGTATTGGTTGTTTTGAAAGGGGTCCTTCAGCGAGAGCTTGGGCAAGACTCAGCGTCCAAGGAGACGTTCGCCGCCGCTGAGGCGATCTTTGAGGGTCGGGAGGATTTCCTGCTGGCGCGTGCACGAGCATCTCTGCTCGCGGGTCAACCTGAGGCGGCTGTAGCCGATGCCCAAGAAGCGGTTGAACTTAATCCCCAGCTAGCACACGGCTACGTGCTGATGGGTCGTGCCCACGAGCAAATGGCAGAACACATGGAGGCTATCTTCGCCTACGAGCAGGCGATTGACCTGGCCGAGGAACAGGGTAACTATCAACTGGCTGGCACGACCCGCATCAGTGTAGGAATCCTGATGCAGCGATTGCAAGCCCAGCCCAAGGAGGGTCAATAAAAGGGAACACCATCGGGTGTTCCCTTTTCTGTTTCGTCCAGAGATTCTTGTGCAGCCTCTCAAATAGCACGAAACGCGCGCATACAGTCGATCTCTCGCACGCCATTCCAATGTCGGGGGAGATGAGCCGTCCGCCAGATGTGTTGTTTGATCTGGTAGAACGGGACCCGACCCGTGCTCCACAAAAGAGCCGCCAACCCGCTTATCTGAGGCGTCGCAAAGGACGTACCCGACCAGCGCACGGTGGAAAAGCCATACTTCTTCTTAATCTGGCTGTCTGGACCTGTATCACCGATGATATGGCGGCACGGCGCAGCAATGTGCCCTTCGTTGGAGAAGGAGGCGTACTCGGTCAGGTGGTTCGTGCCAGCCGCAGCGATGACCTGGGATGCCGTGGCTGGCGTATCGGCGAAGAATCCGTATGCAGCGGGCTCCACCGGGTTTTCAGGCTTGCGCCGAGAGTCGTTTCCGGCGGCAGCCACAGCCAGCGTAGCCGCCTGCGCTGCCGCATCCAGCGTGCGCAACAGACAAACTGCCTCCGCCTCCTCGGCCTGAGTGCGGGGCAGGCCCATGCTCATGTTGAGGATCAGCTTGTCGTGGATCAAGCGCCGGCCATTTATTTTGGTCTTGTTCTTGCGATGGCTGAGCGCCCAAAGGATGGCCTGGATGAGGGACGTGGACCAGCCCTTGCCACGGTCGTCCAGCACACGCGCGGCGACGATGGTGCTGGCCGGTGCCTGGTGCCGCACCAGGCTGGCGACCATAACGCCGTGGTACCTGTGAATCTCGGCCGCCGGGATAATGGGGGGCGACAGCTCGCCGGGTGGCTCGGCAGGGTAAGATTGATCTCCTACCCAATCTACCCAGAAGTCCACGTGCTGGTGAGCCACGTCAACATTGCCTTGCACCGGCAGCGTGTCGAGGACTAACACTGTTACGTCTGTTCCGTCCAGCTCCGAACGCGCTTGCATGAGCCAGTTAAAACCTGTCCGCTCCATCGCTGGCTGCCCTGCGACCGTGTTGCTGACGATCACGGGATCGACGGCCAGGGGCGCATCACCTCCTTCAAAGGGTGCATCACCTCCTTCAAAGGGTGCATCACCTCCTTCGAACGGCGCATCTCCACCCTCAAAGGGTGCATCTCCTCCTTCAAATGGGGCATCGCCTCCCTCGAATGGCGCATCACCTCCTTCGAATGGCGCGTCTCCGCCCTCGAAGGGGCTATCTACGGCGGGATCAACGCACACGGTGATTTCCCCGAGAAGCTTTGCCTCGTTTGTTTCGAGAAAGTGCTCCAACTTTTCGGTCACTTCCGAGGGAAGTACCTTGGAACGGAGATCGTAGGAATAGGTCTGGAACGATAGTGCGACCGCTGCCTCGCTTTGGGCCGTATGGGGATGCCATTTACCATCGACATAGGCGTGTACTGAGGGCGACGTCTCGGTGGGCTCGGGGCTCAGACCAGCAACGCCGGCATCGATGAGAAGATCGGGGGTCTTTTTTATAAGTCTGTTCAACTTGCGGATGGCGTCCGGTGGGCCTACCACGGAGATGTGCTGCTCGTGGCAGGCGGGGACAGGGCGGGCGGCCTGCCGCAGTCGATGGTATCGTCTTCGCATACGCATGATGTTCCTCCTCGTTTGATGTGTACCCTATTCTGGCGTGATCATATTACCTGGCCACGCTCACCGACAAGGAAAAAGGGTGCCCAAAAATAGGGGTGGCGGTAGTAGTCTCCTTCTTCGCCGCTCAACAAGGATATTTGGGCCTGGCGCAGAGCGGCGGGTTTGCGCTGGCCATCCAGTAGGCCCTGGTAGAAACGATCCATAAGATGAGCGGTGGATTGGTCTTCCACCCGCCATAGGCTCATCAATAAGCTGGCAGCCCCCGCGTAGAGGAAGGCGCGGCTGAAGCCTACCAATTCATCGCCGCCCCCCACGGCGCTGGCCCCTGACTGGCAGGCGCTAAGGGTTACCAGCGAGGCGTCGAGTTCCAGGTTAAAAACATCAGTGGCAGTCAACGGCCCATCGGCCAGGTAAAGAGTAGAGAAGAGGGGAGCTTCGGGCCGAAATTCGCCGTGAGTCGCCAGGTGGATGACTTGGGCGTCCCGTGCGTGGGCTTCCAGTCCGGCGCGAGTGGCTTCATCCTCCAGGAGACTCGGTCCCGACAGTCGGCGGGCGACCAGTCCGGCTTCCGTCAGGACGTGGGGGAGCGCTCCGTCAAACGAGCAGCCGACGATCAACGCACTGAAGGAATCGTGGCCATTAGCCCCTGGGGCGTCGTGGAGGCGCAACAGACTGCTGTTGGGCGAGTAGGACATCTCGAATCGCTCCAGCAGGTGACCGCCGCCGTCGTGGAGGGCGTGGAAGGGTAGATAATGCAATGGGCCGTGAGGCACGACGATCAACCGCTCAAAGCGAGCTAGCCGGCCGGTCAGGGGGAGAACCAGTGCTTTGTACAGATGACCAAGCAACCCTCGAAGGTTGGCCCATTCGTAGTCTAATGGGTCCCCTTTGGCAAGAAGGGCAGGAGAAAGGCGGTGAAGGTTGAGGTGAAGCAGGCTCAACAGTCGCGAGAGCTGTGAGATGGTCGCCAAGCGGCGATGAACTTGCACGTCATCTTGGGTGACGCTGAAGGCTAGCACTTCGCCCCGGGCGATGAAGTATTCTACCAGTAACGTGTCGCTGTCCAGGTAGGGCTGCGGTGATTCGACCCGGACGCGCCATAGGTCGACGTCTTGAGTGTACTCGGCGTTGCGCACTTGTATATGTAGCAGCATTTCGGCCAGTTGCTTCTCACGTTTGTTTAGTTCTTCGCGCAGCCGGTCCTGCTCACCCTGTGTGCGCCCCCTCTCGGCCCCCTCTCGTTCACCGAAGGGATCGAGCCGGTTGTAGTACCACTGGCATTCCTGGCGTACGCGTTCGATGTGAGCTACCAGGTCCCGATCGCTCTCGCTGCGGACCTTTACTCTGATATCCAGATTGTGGGCCAACAATTCGACCAGAGCCCGCGATTTGGCGCGTTCCACGATTTTTAAGGCATGTGCGGTCTCGGCACGGGCCAGTCTCAAGCTGACGAGATCCTCGTAGACCTCTCCCTTGTCAGCCAAGAAACCACCCCTCAGCTCAACCGCAATCTGGCCGCGCAGGCGCTCGACGCCCGAGGCGCAGGCTTCGTAGTGATCAAGGGCTGCCTCCTCGTCCCCAGCGATTTCGGCCAGGTGACCCAGCAGGTGCTGAGCCTGATTGGCTAACCAGGGGACGTCACGGTCGTTGGCGACCTGGAGAGCGTTCAAGCAAAGGCGACGTGACTCATCGTCTCGCTCCAAATTGACCAGGGTTTCGGCGGCCACCAAATTGGCCTGTGCTTCCTCAACTACCAGCCCCGTCTCGGCAAAGACGTCGCCCGCGCGGCGGGCATTGGCCATAGCTGCCTCAAACGCCCCGATCTTTGTGTTCAAGACGGCCCATTGGACGTCAACTGTCGCCAC
>JAUVPY010000114.1 GCA_030598425.1 Anaerolineae bacterium | reverse complement strand
TCCAATCTCCCGACCATAGGAGGCACATCAATGAAGCTCAATAAACAGTCTTTTGTAAGGCTTATATCCATCCTGATCATTCTTAGCACACTGCTGTCAGCGTGCCAGCTAGGCCTCCAACCAATGGCGATAACGGGGGTATCAGAGACAGCGTCAACGGGGAACCCAGAAAAGAGCCCAGCAAGTATACCCAAGGGCCAGGCAGCAGAGCCTACCTTGACGCCCTCCCCCGAACCACTCCCACCGTACGTAATCCAGGTGACACCGGTTCCTGGCGAGGAGCAACCTCTGGACGCTCCGCTGCAGGTGGTTTTCGATCAGCCCATGGACGCGAACTCAGTGCAGGCAGCGTTCAGCATCGCACCCGCTGTTGCTGGCGACTTTGAGTGGCCACTCCCTCACGTGATGCGCTTCAGGCCAGAGGAGACAGGTTTTGAGCGCGCGACGCGCTACACTGCCACCCTCGAAGAGAGCGCCCGCAGCCAAGCCGGCCTGCCTCTGAGAGAGGCAATGCAGTTTCGCTTCGACACCGTCGGCTTTCTGGAAGTAACAGCCGCGCAGCCAGCCGACGGCACAAGCGAAATCAGCACCGATGCCGTGGTCACTGTGCTTTTCAACCGGCCCGTGGTGGCTCTGAGCGCTATCGAGGATCAGGACAACCTGCCACAGCCGCTGACCTTTGTGCCGCCGGTACGCGGTGAAGGGCAATGGCTCAACACGTCGATCTATACCTTCACTCCCGACGAGGGCTTTGAGCCAGCGACGGCCTACAAGGCACGCATCACCGCCGGCCTCGAAGATACGACCGGCGGTATGCTCGGCGACGACTTTACCTGGGAGTTTACGACGATGATGCCGGCCGTCGTGGCCAGCTACCCCGGCCCTGACACCCAATACGTCAGTACCGAGCCGACGATTCACGTCGCTTTTAACCAACCAATGGACCATGGATCCGCCGAGGCCGCTTTTGAACTGAAAAACCTGTCCACCGGGCAGATAATCGAGGGAGACTTCGAATGGCACGATGAGGGTTTGCCTCAACCAGAGGGGAACATCTATGAGCCCTACGCATGGTCTTGGAGCCGAGGCGAAGGGCCGGAACGGGTTGGTGTGGAGACGATGAGCTTCACTCCGAGCGAATCCCTCGATTTCTTGCAGGCCTACCAGGCAACGATCGCCGAGGGCGCCACCGGGGCCACCGGCCAGGCCGGCACCCAGACGACGTACAAATGGACCTTTGAGACAATCGACTTCCCACGTATTGTGAACACCTTTCCTAAAGACGGCGAGCAGAAAGCAGATCCCTGGGGAGGCCTGGAGGTCACCTTCTCCAGTCCGATGGACCCTGAATCGATCAATGGCAACTTCACCATCCGCCCCACCGTTGCACCGACTCAGGTCTTCACCTACTGGTGGAACAGTGACACCCGGCTTAACATCTCCTTTCCTACCCAGGCCAGCACCGACTCCGAAGTGACTTTGAGCGGTGACATTCAGGGTCGCTACGGGCAGAAGCTAGACGAAGACACCACGATCGCCTGGCGTACTCGCGCTATGGACCCGATGGTCTATCTGCACAGCCCCTACCGGATTGGCACCTACAACGCTTACACGCAGACAATGGCGTACGTGAGCGCTCGCAATGTGAGTCAGGTAAACTTGGCCCTCTACAGAATGCCGCTGGACGATTTTCTACGCGCGAACGGCGAGACCTGGTGGGACTACTGGGACGGATATCTTGCCGACGAGGAGAATCTGATCCGCCAATGGTCGCTGGACGTGGAGCCACAACTAAATCAAACGCTTATCTATGGCACCAACCTGGCCGGTGACGAGGAAGGACAAGAACAGGTCCAGCCCCTGGCGCCGGGTCTTTACTTCCTTCAGGTGTGGGCCGACCCTGAAGACGTCTATCCCGAAGCCCAGGGCTATGGTTGGCTGCCGACCCAAAAACAGATGCTAGTCGTCTCCCGGCACAACCTGAGCCTGAAGACCACCGCTACCGAAGCCCTGGCCTGGGCCACGAACCTGCAATCCGGCGACGTGCTGCCCGATCTACCGGTGGCGGTGATGGACGAAGGTGGGCGAGTTTTCGGCGAAGGGGAAACGGGCCGGGACGGCGTCTACGTCGTCGAGGAGCACGAGGCAGTAGATCCCTGGAAACCGGTATTCGCCTTCATCGGTGACCCGGAGCGCCCGGATGAAGACTTCGCCGTGGGCATCAATCAGTGGAGTGATGGCATCTCCCCGTGGGAATTCAACCTGCCAGTAGAAGACTACCAGCAACCATTTGCTGCCTATTTCTTCACCGACCGGGCCATCTATCGTCCCGACCAGACGGTATATTTTAAGGGGATTCTGCGAGAGGACGACGACGCCCAATACTCAACCCCCACGGGAAATGGAGAGGTCAACATCGTTATCTGGGACCCGCAAGGGACCAAAGTCTACGAGGAGACATTGCCCCTCAGCGATATGGGTACACTGGACGGTGAGTTTATCTTGGGTGAAGAGGCGGCCTTGGGCTTTTATTCCATCGAGGCCACTTACGAGGATCAGTATTTCGGCGCCGGTTTCCAGGTGGCTGAGTACCGCAAACCGGAGTTCCAGGTGACGGTCGAGGCCGACAAACCGGAGTACGTCCAAGGCGATGAGATCAACGTCACGTCCCAGGCTACCTACTTCTTCGGCGGGCCGGTGGCGGGCGCCGAGGTGCGCTACAGCGTTCTCTCCGCCGACCATGCCTTAGACTACCAGGGGGAAGGCTGGTGGGACTTCACCGACTACGACTTCAGCCGCAACCGGGCTGAAGCGTATTTCGGCGCCTACGGCGAGCTCATCGCCGAAGGTACGGGGACCACCGACGACGATGGGCGATTCACCTTCAGCGTGGAGGCCGATATCGCCGAATATATCGCAAGCCAAAGCTTCACCCTGGAGGTAACCGTCACCGACGTCAACAACCAGGAGGTCAGCAACCGGACCGAAGCCATCGTCCACAAGGGTCTGTACTACATCGGCCTGCGCCCAGAACGGTACGTGGGGCAGGTCGACCAGCAGAATGGCGTGGACGTCATTACTGTGGATTGGGACAGCGACCCGTCGCCGGACAGAGAGTTGAGTGTCGTTTTCTCCGAGCACAACTGGTACAGCGTCCGCAAGCAGGCCGAAGACGGCCAGTACTACTGGGAGAGTGCGGTGGAGGACATCCCCGTCTTCACCACGACGCTTACCACAGACGCTGAGGGTGAAGGGGCTGAAAGCTTCACCCCCGAAAAGGGCGGCATCTACAAGGTGACCGCCAGCGGTCTGGATGAGGAAGGGAACGAAGTGCGCAGCTCGACCTACATGTGGGTCAGCGGGGAGGAATACGTCAACTGGCGCCAGGAGAACAACGATCGCATTAACCTGGTGGCCGACCAGCGATCTTATGAAGTCGGCGACACAGCGACTGTTCTCGTCCCGCACCCCTATCAAGGCCCGGTCAAGGCACTCATCACCATTGAGCGTGGGCACATCTACCAGCACTGGGTGCAAACTCTGGAGACGAACTCGGAACAGATCGAAATCCCCATTACTGAGGATCTCATCCCCAACGTCTTCGTCTCGGTGGTTATCGTGCAAGGCGAAGAAGACGCCCAAAGCGGTACACCCCTACCCAGCTTCAAGATCGGCTACACTCAATTGCCAATCGACACCGCCGAGAAGGAATTAAAGATCACCCTGTCTCCCGACAAAGGCGCCGAAGGCCAATACCAGCCTGGTGAGACGGCCACCTACGACGTGGAGGTCACCAACAGCCAGGGAGAGCCGGTTAAAGCTGAGTTAGCCCTCAACCTGGTGGACCTGTCGGTGATCTCGTTGGCCGATCAGCCAGGTCCGGACATCGTGACCTACTTCTGGCGCGAGCGGGGTTTGGGGGTGCGCACCGCCAGCGGGCTGACGCTTTCGGTGGATCGCGTCAACCTGGCTGTGGCCCCCGAGGCAAAAGGTGGGGGCGGCGGTATTGGGGAGGAGTTCGGCGTGGTGCGGCGGCGCTTCCCCGACACCGCCTACTGGAACCCCAACGTCCGCACCGACGAAGAAGGCCGGGCGACGGTCAGTGTGGAGTTACCCGATAACCTGACCACCTGGCGCATGGGCGCCCGTGGTGCTACGGCTGACACGCTGGTCGGCGAGTCTGAGGTAGATGTGGTTAGCACCAAAGACTTGCTGGTGCGCCCGGTGGTCCCACGCTTCTTCGTCGTCGGCGACCAGGCGCAAGTGGCGGCGGTGGTACACAACAACACGGACCAGCCATTGGATGTTGAGGTCGTGTTTGAGGCTGAAGGGGTACAAATCAGCAAATCAGCAAATGGGCAAATCAGCAAGCAGCAGGTAGAGATTCCGGCTGGTGGTAAGGCCGAGGTGGCGTGGGAGGTGACCGTACTGGATGCAGAGGAAGTTGTGCTGCGCTTCGGGGCGCGGGCGGTTGGACAAGGGGCCAGCTCGCTCCTCTCGCCTGAGAGGGGAGGGGCCGGGGGAGGGGTCGCCGCCCCACTGCTCCAAGATCTGGTCGACGTGGTCGAAATCCCGCTGCCGGTCTATCGCTACAGCACCCCGGAGGTGGTAGCCACCGCTGGCCAACTCGACGCCGACGGGCAGCGGGTCGAAGCCGTCGTGCTGCCGCCCAGCTACGACCCCACCCAGGGGGAACTCACTGTGCAGATCGACCCCTCGCTGGCGGCGGGCACGGTGGACGGGCTCGAATTTCTGGAGCACTTCCCCTACGAATGCACCGAGCAAACGGTCAGCCGCTTCCTGCCTAACGTAGTCACTTATCGCGCCTATCAGGAGCTAGGACTGGCCGAAGTCCGGCCCGATCTGGATACGAAACTGCCAGGACTGGTCGGAGTCGGCCTGCAACGGCTCTACAACCAGCAGCACCACGACGGCGGCTGGGGCTGGTGGATCAACGACAAGTCAGATGCCTTCCTGACCGCTTATGTCCTGCTGGGGTTGGTCGAGGCGGAGCGAGCCGGGTTCACCGTAGACGACGCGGTGATGGAACGGGCCGTGGACTTCCTGGGTAGCAACCTGGTCAGGCCCAAGGACGTGGAGCACCACTGGCAGGCCAACCGGCAGGCCTTTATCCTGTACGTTCTGGCCGAGGCAGGCGAAGGGGACCTGGGACGCGCCGTCACGCTTTTCGACCAGCGCGAGATCTTGGACACCTTTGGTAAGGCCTACCTGGCCATGGCCTTCGGTCTTATGCAGCCCGACGAGCCGGAGCGGGTGGAGGCCCTGCTGTCCGACATCACCAGCGCGGCCATCGTCAGCGCCACCGGCGCGCACTGGGAGGAGGAGCAAGTAGATTACTGGGCGATGAACACTGACACCCGCTCGACCGCCATCGTGCTGGCCGCGCTGGCCCGGCTGGACCCGGATAACGCCCTGGCCCCCAACACCGTCCGCTGGTTGATGGGGGCCCGCGAAGGGGGCGTATGGGAGACGACCCAGGAGAACGCCTGGTCCATCCTGGCCCTCACCGACTGGATGGCCGTCACCCGCGAACTGGAGGGGGCCTACGACTGGGGGGTGCTCGTCAACGAGACAACCCTGGGTGAAGGCAGTGTGACCCCCGATAACATCGACGAGACGGTAAAGCTGCAAATCGAAGTGGCCGAACTGCTGGCCGACGAGGTCAATCGGGTCGTCATCGAGCGTTGGCCCCCGGAGGGGAGCGACGAAGGAACCGGCCGGCTGTACTACGGCCTGTATCTGCGCACCTTCAAGCCGGTGGAGGAGGTGACCGCCCTCAACCGGGGCATCATGGTCAGCCGAGAGTACACGATGGCAGATTGTGAGTCAGGAGATCGGGGATCAGGAAATCAGGAACCAGGGAATCAGTTGTGCAGGGCTGTAGACGAGGCACAGGTAGGGGACGTGATCCAGGTGAAGCTGACGATCATCGCTCCCAACGACTTGCACTACGTGGTGGTGGAAGACCCCTTCCCGGCCGGCGCCGAGGGGGTGGACCAGAGCCTGAAGACGACCAGCGTGGTGGGCGAGGCGCCTGAATTGCAGCGCACCGATCAACGCAACCCCTGGGGCGGCGACTACGGCTGGTGGTGGTTCAGCCACACCGAGCTGCGCGACGAGAAGGCGGTCCTCTTCGCCACGTACCTGCCGCGCGGCACCTACGAATACACGTACCTGATCCGCGCCAGCCTGCCCGGCGAATACCGGGTCATCCCCACCACCGCCTACCAGATGTACTTCCCGGAGACGTTTGGGCGGAGTGATGGGGGGGTGTTTACGATCACCGAATAATAAGACGGCGAGATTGACACAGATTTTGACACTCCTGACCTGAACGAACCAAAGAGGAGCCCCAACTAGGGAGGTTGGGCTTGAATGTTGATTTTTGGGCTCATGTGTGCTACTCTCAGAATGGGCAGGCAAGACTATATACCTGGAGATGCAAGATGACACCACATACGGTTATGATTGACCAAGCCGGCCGCATTACCCTGCCAAAGTCAGCGCTAGATGCCTTGGGGATAGGCCCAGATGAGGAAGTCATATTGGCGTTGACTGATGAGGGCCTGATCATCAAGCCCAAGCATGCCACCGCCGCCATTACTGAGCGCATTGCTGCCATGAATCTGCCAGTCACCGACTGGGAGACTATGGAACAGGAGATTGAAGCCGGACGGCTGGGCTAATGACCGAGCCAACCTTTCTCGATGTGAATGTGTTTATGTACGCCGCTGGTGCTTCACACCCCTACAAGGGCCCATGTCTACGCATCCTGGCTGACGTGGAGACCAGACTGTTTTCGGCTGTAATCAACACTGAGATACTCCAAGAGCTGCTCTATCGCTATAGCCATATTGGGATGGCCGATAAGGGAATACAACTCTGGTTCCTGAATTGAGGATCTCGCGCTGGCATTGCCGGGGAGTTCAAACCGATCCCCACCACCGCTTACCAGATGTACTTCCCTGAAACGTTTGGGCGAAGTGATGGGGGGGTGTTTAGCATCACGGAATAGAGCGAGTTAGCAGCGACCTCGGTTAGCCCCACTGAGCCGGGGCGGACGGCGTCCGCCCCGGCTATAGTTTGGTGAATCTAGAATATATGTGCGACAATGTTTTTCAAGCACCTCAGGCATACCCTTGCCTTGCGGTTTCTTCTTGTCACTTCTCAGAGCGTTTGCCGCTTCTGATTTCTGTCCTTCTTCTCCTTACTGAAGGAGCTCGCGATGCCCCGTATATTTGACAACATCGAGCAAGGCCTACTACCCGCATTACAAGAGACCCTTGATGTTTCCTCTCGCGCTGATTTCTGTGTAGGGTATT
>JAUVPY010000162.1 GCA_030598425.1 Anaerolineae bacterium | reverse complement strand
GCTTGTGGCCAGCCTTATCGTGCTTATTATATCACAATTACTCGGAATAATCAATACCTTTTTGTGAAATTCGGTCCACGAACGATCTGTTGGTGAGTTGGCAACCTATTGAAACACGAAAGGCACGAAAACGACGAAAAGGGCGAAAAGAACGTCGTCAAGAAATGCTCGCAGCAGGTCCGCGACCTGCGTGTCGGGCCGTGGGAAACGCCAGGTCACCCGTGCTTGCCGCAGGGCAAGTGCGGACCTGGCTCGAGCAGGGGGGTCACACTCTGTTCGATTTGTCAAGCGACTTCGCACGAGCCCTGGCGATGAGGTACAAGAAATTCAGAGAGGAGAACTGATCTTATGCACCGACATCCTATTTCTCAAATGGACACCGCACGTACGACCGAGCGATTTGGTTTCTTCCTGCTCGGCACCGCTCTGGGAGCATTGGCAGCGACTGTGGTGGTCCTCTTATACGCGCCCCAGTCAGGTGAGGAGACACGCGAGTTAATCGCTACGCGCAGCCGGCAACTGAGTCAGAGAGCCCGCAGCGGCGGCGATGAGTTCATTCGCCAGGTGCGCGACGCCACCGACGAATGGGCAGACAAACTGCAAGCAGCCGCCGACGATCTGGTTGCCGAGGGCCGCGTGACGCCTGATGAGGCACGCAGCCAGGTCGATGGCATGATCTCGCGCGTACAAAGCGAATAAGGAAAAAGCGAATAAGCAAAATGAACTACCGCGATACGTTGGCCTACATATACTCCTATACCAACTACGAACGTAAAGGCCTGCCCAAATACACGATGACGAACTACGATCTGGCCCGTATTGAGACGCTTCTGGCGCGTCTGGGGAATCCGCATCGTGAGTTTAAGTCGTTGCTTATTGCAGGGACCAAAGGCAAGGGGTCAACGGCGGCCTTTTGCGAAAGTATGATCCGCGCTGCTGGCTACCGTACGGGTCTGTACACCTCGCCACACCTGCACACGTTTCGCGAACGGATTCAGATCGGGGGCCAGCCGATCTCAGAGGCAGACGTGGTGCACCTGATCCAGGAATTGAGACCGCACTTGGAGGAGATCCCAGGCCTGACGGCTTTCGAAGTCATCACCGCGACTGCTTTCCATGCCTTTGCAGAGGCGAACGTCGAGCTGGCCGTGCTGGAAGTCGGCCTGGGAGGACGGCTGGACGCCACGAATGTCTCGAATCCCGTAGTGGCCGTCATCACTTCCATCAGCTATGACCACACGCAATTGCTGGGCGACACGCTATCGCTGATTGCCCGCGAGAAGGCGGGTATTATCCGGCCGGGAGCGCTGGTGATCAGTGCGCCGCAGGTGCCCGAGGCGATGACCATGATCGAAGCGGTTTGCGAAGGGCGACACGCGGAATTGATCGTTGTCGGTGAAGACGAGTATCGCTGGCAGCCGGGCCGAGCCACCATGCGCGGACAATCCTTTGACTTGCTCGGCGAGCGTTACAGGATTCCGCTGCTGGGCCGCCATCAACTTGCCAATGCGATCACCGCCTGGGCCGCGTTAGATGGGTTGGAGGAGCGCGCCGGCCTGTCGGTGCCGCTATCTGCTCGCCGGGAGGGGCTGGGCAACACCTATTGGCCGGGTCGACTGGAAATCCTGGGACATAAGCCGTACGTCGTCGTGGACAGCGCGCACAACGGCGACTCGGCCAACAAACTTCGGCGCGCCTTCCACGACTTTTTCCCCGGTCATCGCGTCATCCTGGTATTTGGTGCATCGGCGGACCATCCCTTCGACGACGCATTGGGGGAATTGCTGCCGGTGGCAGATCAGACGTTTATCACTCGCTCGCGCCATCCCCGGGCTGCTGCCCCCGAAGTGCTTAACCAGACCGTAGCCGGTTTGGGGTATCAGGCTTCCATCGCGCCCGACGTGCCCCGAGCGCTGGACGCGGCCCTGGAGAGCGCTGCTTCCAATGACCTGGTTTGCTGCACCGGCTCCATCTTCACCGTCGCCGATGCGCGGGAGGCATGGTGCCAGCGCAACGGCCTCCCGCTGCCAGCAATCGACCCGGAGCTGTGATTCTTTAAAAAACGGGACGCAACTTGACGAATTGGGGTCGAGCAAGTATAATTCGCCCTGCAATCTGATAGTCAATCCTCGGTAGCTCAATCGGCAGAGCGACCGGCTGTTAACCGGTTGGTTGGAGGTTCGAGTCCTCCCCGAGGAGCCTCTCAAACGTAAAGAAGCTCCGCGCTCGACCTGACGCGGGGCTTTTTTGTCCCTCCACTATGGTCCACAATTAACGTGTGCCTGTCATTTCTTCGGAGACCTGCCACAGTCGGCTGGCAACCGCCTGATCGTACGACCGCTCGTGCGACTGCACCTTCTTCGGTGCGCCTCTCATCTCCATAAAACCGCCCGGACCGTAGTAATCGCCCCCCTTCACGCCGGAGGCGGTAGCGTCATATAGGGTAGGCAGCGCGCCCACCTCCGGCTTTTGGGCAAGAAATGGATTCAGCATCCGGCCAATCATGAAATGGGCTTGAAGATTGGTCACCGTCCAGCCAGGATGGGCGGCGGGAATCGCCGCTGAAAACTAGACATTCGTACAGGTTGCAAACTGAACGAATGGTCGTTGTGCGTGTGAAGCTTCTGCGCTATAATGGATACGCTAGGGTCTTGGCCTGTACTTCACGTCTTTTGTTTTTCCCACACAGATCCACGCGATCGTATGAGAAGAAAGGAAGGAAACCATCATGGACGCCAGCACCAGCATCGATCAGCCTTCAGGTGACTCAGCCGAGAAAACGATCACGGTCATTGGGTTTGGGCGGCGACTGCTAGCGACTTTGACTGATGGGGTTTTGTTGGCAACCTTTACCTTCATAGCGGCTTTCGCCATCGGCTTCGTCGGGATCATTATCCAAATGTTTAATCCATACGAACCGCTCCCAATCCCCCAACTAATCGTTGCGGTCGGAATAGTTATTTCAGTGATCTATTACGTCAGGGCCTGGTCAACATCGGGGCAGACCGTCGGCAAGACATTGTTAGGCGTGAAGGTCGTTACCAAGGATGGCTCATACCCTTCCGGGGGGAAGGCGTTTCTCCGCTACATCGGCTACTTCGTGAGCGGGATCGTCCTTTCAATAGGCTTTTTGTGGGTTGCCTTTGACCGGAAGCGGCAGGGATGGCACGACAAAATCGCTGGCACGTACGTGATCTACGTTGAGGACGAATTCGCCGCCCCTGAAAAGGTGAAACTAGTCCCGTCTGACCTCCACCAACGCAATTGGATTTGGCTCGTCGTGTGGGTCGTCATCGCCATCCTGGTGCCACCGGCTCTCCTGGGAAGCCTGTGGCTGCTAGGCCCCGTCGTGCACAAGATCATCGTCAGCATAACTCCGTTCTAACCAACACCAACGGTGGTGCAAGTTGAACACCCGATCAATCGTAACGCGGCCAAGCCGCACCGCAGGCAAGCGAAATCCTCGACTCACGGACGGCCCGCCCTGGCTCGCGCCTGCGGGTCAGGGAAAGGAACACCGACAAAACATAAATGAAGAAGTCCGTGTTCTCTTCCGTCCGTGAGTCAGGATTCTCGCGGCCAGCGCAATTGCTGTTGGGCAACTGCCTAATACGCACAGAAAGGAGAAAATATGAGTGACCTAATCGTACTGGCTTTTGACACCGAAACTGGTGCTCAAGAAATGCGTGAAACCCTCGTGCGACTGCAGAAACAGAAGATCGTGACCCTGGAGGACGCAGCCGTTGTCGTCCGCAAGCAGGACGGCAAAGTCAAGGTCAAGCAGGCGGTCAGCCTGGTAGGGGCGGGCGCCCTGGGCGGCGCTTTCTGGGGTTTGCTGATCGGCCTCATCTTCTGGATGCCCTGGCTGGGCCTGGCCATTGGGGCCGCGTCAGGTGCGCTGACGGGCAGGCTGACCGACACCGGGATAGATGACAAGTTTATCAAGGAGGTCGGGGAGACCATCGAACCCGGTCACTCGGCTCTGTTCCTGCTGGTCAGCCAATCTACCCCGGACAAGCTGGAGTCTGAGCTGAAGAACTTTAATGCCACTGTGATACAGACCTCGCTGTCGGAAGAAGACGATGCCAAACTGCGCGAGTACTTTGGCGCGGAAGAAATAGAGGACTAAAAGAGAGGAGAATAACCATGATCGACATACCTTTGTCTGCGAACGTAGAGTGCGTCGATGGCGTGTGCGGCGAGTCGACCGCGGTAGTTGTCAATCCCATTACCCGAGATGTGACTCACTTCGTGGTGCTGGACAAAACATCGTCCGACCCGGTCGAGCGCCTCGTGCCAATCGATCAAATCCAGGATACCACCCAGACCCTGATCCGTTTGCGCTGTACCCAGGCTGAACTGGCCAAAATGGATCCGTTTACCGAAACGCACTACATCATCGACGAGCACCGGGCTGACTATACGCACTGGACGGGCGGCGAGGTCTGGCAGGAGCCCTACGCCACGACCGAGGGAGCTGCCTACACCGCCGTTGAGGAGGAGCAAGTCCCGCCGGGCGAACTGGCCGTTCACCGTGGCACCCGCGTGGAAGCCAGCGACGGGCACATCGGCGAAGTGGGTGAGTTCCTGATCGATCCAAAGAGCGGGCACGTCACCCACCTGGTGCTGCAGGAAGGCCATATCTTGGGCAAGGTGGCGGTCACGCTGCCCTTATCGACGATAGATCACGTCGAGGAAGATACGGTCTATCTGAAGCTTACCAAAGAGGATGTTGAGTCGCTCCCAGCTCTTCCAGTCAAGCGGCCCAGCAAGAAAGAGGCTAAAGGCAAGAACATCGAGCTGATCGCTCGAATCTACGATACCCCGGAGCAGGCCGAAGAAGCTCTTGAGTTTGTGCGTGGTCTGCACAAGAGAAAGGCTCTTAAGGTTCTTCACACGGCCTTGGTGGTCAAAGACGAAGACGGCACCGTGTCTTTGAAGGAAACCGGGGACGTGGATGCCAAGCACGGCCGCTTGGCTGGAGCCATCACGGGTGGCCTGATCGGTCTGATTGGCGGACCAATAGGCGCTGTCGTCGGCGCCTTGGCCGGAGCGGGCGTCGGCGGCCTGGCTGCCAAATGGATCGACCTGGGCTTCTCTGACGAATTCCTGAAGAGCTTCCAGGAGCAAGTTCAGCCCGGCAGTGCGGCGGCCCTGGTAATCGTCGAGGATCAATGGGTGACCAGTGCCTCCGAAGCCCTGGGCGATCAGGAAGGTATGATCTTCCAACAAACGCTCACCGACAAGATGGTCGAGCAGCTTCTGGAGGCCAGCGAGGAGGAGGCTGACCAAGGAGGCAATGAATGATAGACATTCCATTGGATGCCAAAGTTGAGTGCACCGACGGGTACGCCGGTCAATCCAGCCACGTGATCATCAACCCCATTGCCAAAGATGTGACCCATTTCGTCGTGCAAACTGAAGGGCAGGACGAAACGGTCGATCGCTTAGTACCCGTGGAGAAGGTGGTGGAGACTGGCCCCAATCTAATTCGGCTCAGCGTGACCACCGACGAACTGGCCGAGATGGAGCCGTTTACCAGTTCGCACTACATGAAGGTAGACGTACCTGATTACGATTACGTCCACGTCATGCCCTATCACGCCCTGCCGACCAAGACGATCGATAAGGCTGTCACAGATGAGTTCATTCCGCCGGGTGAACTGGCGGTGCGTCGGGGGGCGAAGGTGGAAGCCACTGACGAGAGTGTGGGGCAGGTAGAGGGCTTCCTGGTGGATCCAGAGAGCGGGCACATCAGCCATCTGGTGCTGCGTGAGGAGCGTCTGTTCGGTAAGAAGGAAGTGACTCTGCCCATTTCGGCCATCGAGAGCGTCCACCAGGATATGGTATTCCTGAAGCTGGACAAGCGGGCGGTTGAGGCGTTGCCTGCCATCCCGGTACAGCGGCACCAGGTCATGGGTGAGCTGGTGGCCATCGAGCTGGTGGCCAAAATCTTCGATGAGCCAGACAAGGCGGATGAGGCCCTGAAATCCGTGAAGGCGTTACAGAAGGAAGGGGCCCTCAAACTGCGCAACGCGGCCGTGTTGGTCAAAGAAAAAGATGGCAAGCTGGCTCTCAAAGAGACGGGGGACGTGGACGTCAAGGGCGGCAGGCTGTTCGGAGCCATCACCGGGGGCCTGATCGGGCTGCTGGGCGGGCCGATAGGCGTCATCGTGGGCGCGGCGGCGGGCGCCGGGGTTGGCGGCTTGGCCGCCAAGAAGATCGACCTGGGCTTCTCTGATGAGTTTCTGGAGACTTTCCAAGAACGTCTTCAACCCGGGGATTCGGCCCTCATCGTCCTGGTTGAAGGCGAATCGATCGAAAAACTGTCCCAAGCCTGGGCCGAGGAAGAAGGCATCATCGTGCGCCAGGCGCTCACCGACGAAATGGTCGAACGGCTTGTGGGGGCCAGCGAAGGGGGAGGATAACAGAATGTCAAACCTGATAGTGATCACGTTTGGAAATGTCAAGGAAGCCGAGCAGGTGCGCGACGAACTGGGCAAGCTGGAAGACCAGCACATCGTGGGCCTGGACGACTCGGCCATTGTGGTCAAGGACGAGGATGGCAAGGTTCACATCCACGGCGAAAT
>JAUVPY010000179.1 GCA_030598425.1 Anaerolineae bacterium | reverse complement strand
TCATAGTCGGTCTTGGTTTGGTCATAGTGCACCACGGTCGTGCCATTGACTGGGTTGGTTTCCACGTGGTGCACACCTGGCAACCTACCCAGGACCTGTTCCACTCCCTGCGCGCACAACGGATCCCTCATATTGCATACGTTCAAGATCGCTTCACTCATTCAAAACGTTCTCCTTTAGGTGTGGTCGAAGCTCAGTGGGAAAACGGCCATTTCCTCGGGGCAGGCTTTTGAGATCAAGCAGGTCGTCAAGGCCATCGTCGCTCATCAACCAGAGCGGCATTGGCCATTCCATTGGCTGCCCGGAAGGGTTCACCTCTTCCACAAAGCATCTCCCCATTAAACGCTTACCGCTTCGATCACCCGTTGCAGCCGAGCACGGGCTTCCTGCGCAACCGGATCCAGGTCGGGGCTCTCGATGACGCCCAGCATTGAGATGGGATCCACGATGGAAACCACGCTCCCGCCATTGTCCTCATAAACGATGACGTTGCATGGTAGCAGCAGCCCGATCTCCAATTCTGTGTTTAGGGCCTGATGCGCCAAAGACGGGTTACAGGCTCCCAATATGACGTACTTAGAAAGTCGACGTCCAGCTTTTGCTTCAGAGTGGCCTTGACGTCGATTTCTGTTAGCACGCTAAAACCCTCGTTTTTCAGGGCTGTTGTCACGTTCGCGACCGCCTGCTCATAGGGCAAGTCTAGCCGGGTTCTGAAAGCGTATTCAGTCGTTGTTCTAATCATCGTTTTTTTCTCCTGACTTTTGTATTGTGTTAAGTGCTTGGATTATCTGCCCAGGTCGCTGCGGATCTCGTCGTACTCGGCTTTGGTTATTTCGCCACGTGCGTAGCGTGCTTTAAGAATCTCCTGCGCCGACTCGGATGACCTATTGCGCGGAAGTGGACCCCTCGGTGAAACGTCTGCTGTCGCTCTGGGAAAGATACGGCTTAACAGCCAGACACCAACGCCTATTATCACCACCCAGAAGATGAGCATGTAGATGATGCCAAGCCCACCAAAACTACCAAATCCCATCATCATTTTTTTCTCCTTTTCAATTACCCAATTATTACGTATTCCGGCCCGCTTGGGTGGGCCCTTCTTCCATCGAACTGCCTAAAGTATAACGAATCACTATAACAGACCATTAACGGGAAGATGAAGATTTGATGACAATATTCATCAAAATCGGCCGCATCTAAATGCATCCGGCCTGGGTTATCTCCCGGCTGGCATAACGTTGTTTGAGGGTCTTCTGCTGCGAGTCCGAAAAAGTGTTCCGTGTTGTCGTAGTCTCCGATGACCGATTGGTTGTGCAGCGAGGGAAGAGGTAACTCAAAAACCAAACGGCTGCGACAATAATCGCCACCCAAAAGATGATCACTATGTGGAGCTCGCAAACACACAACACGCCACCGTGATGATTGTCTACGCGGAGACCATTTAGCACATTATCTTTGATGCAGGCATCATTGGCGCAGCGGGAGTCTTGCCCCTAATCTTCTACCTTTGGGGTCTCAGGAACTACCTGCGTTATCAACGGAAAAGCCCTGGCTGAAAGCCGGGGCTCTTGAAGCTGTGGAGTAGCCTGAAACAATTCAAGAACTAGCGCGTTCGGCTTCTATTTTCGAGTCAGGCACCGATCATCAGCTTGAATGTGAACGTGCTTCCCTTGCCGGGACCGCGACTCTCGGCCCATATGCTCCCGCCATGGGCTTCGACCCAGTGCTTGGAGATTGTCAAGCCGATGCCGCTTCCCCCACCCGCTCGCGAGCGAGACTTGTCGACGCGGTAAAACCGCTCGAATACGTGGGCCAAGTTCTCGGAGGAAAGACCGATGCCGGTATCCTGTACGGCGATGGCAACGTTGTCACTATCACGCCAAGCGTGGATTGTGACTTGGCCGCCTGCAGGTGTGTACTGGAGGGCGTTTCCCAGCAGATTGAGCAGCACCTGGGTGATTCGGTTGGCGTCGGCTTTAACCTGTGGTAGGTCCGGCGGTACTCCAAGATCCAGGGAAACGCCCTTGTCATCGAACTGAGGCCGTAGACGATTCGCGGCAGCGTGGATCAGATCAGCAGGACAAGACACACGAATTTCGAGCAGGACTTGGCCCGCCTCAGCACGGGAGAGCTCCCCCAAATCCTGAACCAATCTCTGTAAACGCGCGACCTCGCGCTCCATACTCAGAAAGGTGGCGGGTTCAGCTGGGAGTACGTCATCCACCAACCCTTCTAGCACCCCCTTGATGCTGCTTAGCGGAGTACGTAGCTCGTGCGCCACGTCGCCGATCAACTCCATGCGGCGCTGTTCAGTTCGTTCCAGTGTGTCCGCCATACGGTTGAAGGATTGCGCAAGGCCGCCCAGCTCGTCCTGGCCGGGCACCTGGACTCGCTCATGGTAGTCACCATCCGCGATGTGTATGCTGGCCCGCATCATCGCCCTGATAGGCTCCACAATACGCCGAGCGGTAAAGATGCTCACCAGGATCGCTGCCAGTAGGGCTGCTACCGTCGAAACGATGAGGATTTCGTTGACCGCATCGTGAAACGTGTCGTCCAATTGTGCACCCAAAACCGGATCGTCACTCAGCAATGCGTGCATAATGGCAATATGGCGGGTTAGGGCCGAGGTGGTATGAAACTGGGCCGTGCCAAACAGCACTGCGACGCCTACCAGAATGACGACGAGATAAGAAAAGAAAAGCTTCCAACTCAGGCGTGAGCGAATTACTGAGAGCCACTTCATGTCACTTGATCTTCAAAGCGGTAACCCGCGCCGCGCACGGTGGCGACCAGGGTCGGTTTCGTGGGATCGTTTTCGACTTTTTTTCGAAGGCGTCCAATGTGCACATCCACTACCCGTTCGTCGCCATAATAGTCGTAGCCCCAAACCTGCTCAATGAGCTGCTCACGACTCAATGCTCGGCCCCTGTGTCTCGCCAGCGCATATAGAAGGTCGAACTCGATCGGCGTCAAGTCGAGGAGCTGATCATCCTTCCATACGCGACGGGAACCGGGTTCAATGCGCAGGTTAGCGAAAGCGAGAGTGTGCTCACCGAGACCAGCGCCACGGTCACGACGCATGACGGCTTTTACCCTTGCCACTAGCTCACGAGGACTGAAGGGTTTGGTCAAGTAATCGTCGGCGCCTACGGTTAGGCCGACAATCTTGTCCGTTTCGTCTGCTCTAGCCGTCAGCATCAAGACGTACACGTCGGACTCCTGACGGAGGCGCTGTAGCACTTCCAAGCCATCCATACCGGGAAGCATAATGTCCAGCACGATGAGGTGTGGACGAAACGCTCGCGAGGCTTTGAGAGCCGAGGGGCCGTCCGATGCTGTGTGGACGGTGTAGCCTTCTTTCTCAAGATAGGCTTGTACGGTGTTAAGAATAGTTGGTTCGTCATCTACGACGAGGATCGTATGAGATGTGCTCTGCATCGTTTGCTCCCTGACCCATCTACGGTTCCAGTCACATGGAGCACTAGATCCCAAAATTCGAGAAAACTGCTGGATCGTGAAGCCTCGCGCAGTCGCAAATTTTGCTGCTACGCGACAGTTCAATCTGCTGCCCAGTATCATTCAGCAGTTGACCAATACGAGGGATGCAGCGTCAAATCCGATATTGCCTCACTCCGTATTATAGCATAGTTTCACGACGGCAACCGGTTGGTAGCTGCATCAATTTGGCGCAATCGGGGTTCGAGCGCTTGCCGTATGTGGTGGAAATACGTCCAGACCGTCGGATACGCCAACCACACGACTTAGTCCGAAAAAGAGACCACTGATCAACCGAATCCAGGAGTTAAATGATCCCAGGGCGTTGCCGGTGTAAAAGCTCGGAGGGAACGTACTGCCGGTCAGAGTGGCCAGCCAAGCGTTGTCGTAGCGAAACCCCCTGACCGACGCCGGGCACGTCCGCAATCATATGCGTGACGCCATCCAGGAAAATGGGGACCGTCATCAGTGCCAAAACGCGCCAGCGTGGGGCCGTACGCGATGGCGTACGAGCGCGAAAATCAAACCACCCAGCAGGATGCCCCCCGTACAAGGACACCATAGGGTCTGACCAGGCCACCTTGTAGCCCAATTCAGCCGTCCCCACGAAAACGCGCAAGCCCGACCAGGTATCTGCGTTGGGCGCCACCAACTGCAACTCGCGAAAAGTGTACATCGCCTTCGGCACCAACTAAAAGAAGGAGCGATTAGCGTACTGATGGCAAAGAAAACCATAAAAAATGTAGATGCCCCGCACTGGCCCAGAGGCTCCGATTCTCATCAGCACAGGGGCAAACCAGGGCAAGCCCACCAAAACAACCCAAAAAACGTTGGTCCAGGCCAACCAAAGGTGGCTGAGTCCGAGTCCTCTTTGCATCCAGATCGCTGCCGCGCGCTGTCGACCGATCAATTCCGCCTTTTTTTCGTACATGCGCACCTGCCGCTATCTCGCACAACCCGGCACGATTGGGAATCGCGTTGGCGTTTATTGCGTTTGTTGCTGCCGGTTTCGGGTCACCTGTTCCTGGAACTCCCGTTGCTCTGGCCCCCAGAACGTCTTGATATAGGTTAGGATGGCCTCCATCTGCGCTTGGTTCAGTATGCCTCCATATCCCGGCATCCCAGTGTTTGGTAGGCTACCCCCCTGCGCAATGATTTCCAATAGTTGCTGATCGGCATGGTGCCAGGTGTGACCATCGTTGTTATGAGGGGGCGCCGGGTACACCCCCTGTTCGTTGGGGACCCGCCAATTAGGCTGCCCCTCGCCGTTGATGCCGTGGCAGGAGGCGCAATTCGCCTCGTACAGGGCCTTGCCATCGGTCAAATGCTCTGATGGTATTAACGCTTGACTGGTGCCAGTTTGCCCCTGATCACTGCCAAGCCGCAGCCAGATGCCGCCCAGCCCGAATATTAGAACGGCCGCGGCAACTGCAGCGACCCATTTCCACATCCGTTGCACCGGCCTGCTGTTTGAGCTGGTTCGGGCGCCCTTACGCTGCAATGGCTTTGCCACAGTTCAAGACTTCCCCCTCTAGGTCTCGTATCGCTTCAGGCGTCTTCCAGCGCCCGCTGAATCGCACCTCTCAACTCGCTGGCCGGCTGCTCGCCTACGCTCTTCCACAATACGCCGCCGAATGAGTCAATGATTACATAACTGGGATGTCCTCGTAGATTGAAAGACGCAAAGGCATCTCGACCGTCATTGTCGGCGTCAAGCTGCAGAAAGGCAATACGCTTGGCATATTCATCCTCAAGCCCATTCACGATGGGCTTCATCACCTCTCAATTCGCTCAGGGATCGGTGAAAAAGAAGATGAAGGTTGGCCGCTCAGGATCTGGCGCAACGGGCTCAGTCTGAGTGGGACCGCAGGCCGACAACAAGAGGGCGGCTACAACAAGCGCGAGGGTGGAAATTGTTTTCTGGGTCATTTTTTATTCACGGTTGGTCCGGGACAGTATCTCTTGAACTGGTCAAGGAGTACGCGCGTGATGGTCATCACCCGCGTAGGCTTCAATAAAGGTCGCGACACGTTCTTCATCAAACTCGTCAAAGGCGTCAATCCTATTCCAGGCCGTGAGAGCAATGCGATGGTCCATACCTGGATACGGTGCCAGGATCACGTGATCGTTATAACGTTGGACCACCCCGGCCAATTGCACCACCAACTCATCACACTCCTCACAGTCGTACTGGACCATCACGCCACCGTCCTCGAGGTTGTGAACCTGAAGCTCGTTAGGGACGGGTTCGCTGTGGACCCCCCAACGGGCAAGCTGCCCCAGGTGCGGCCCGGATGTGGGTGGCGTTGAATTGTAGGCGATGGCGCCTACTTGATCAGGTCCGATGTGTTGGTTGCCCATCGACCTAACGGCCTCGCCTGGGCGGGGTCGGGATACCTCGCGTAAGGCTATAAAACCCACCAGAGCCAACGCCCCGACCGCGATCCCTATCCATATCAACCGGCGCCGGAGATGCGCTCGGTCCCGCAGCCGACGCCGCTCTTCTTTTGATACCCGTTTTGCCTTTGCTTTTGCCATCTTTGCCTTTCTCACTCATTCTCCGATGCTGAAATTGAATAATCAGCATCAGACCATGTCGGTCGCCCTGCGAACACGCTTTGGCAAATGACCTTAGGAGGAATACACAACAGCTTTCTCTC
>JAUVPY010000079.1 GCA_030598425.1 Anaerolineae bacterium | reverse complement strand
TTTATGACTTTGGTACGGCAGGCACCGGCCATCTCATAACGCCGATCCACCACCGTGATGTGAGGGCCTTGATAGAGACCCACCTGCAACCCCAGGTCAAGAGTGTCGGCGGCGATCAGACCGCACGTCCCGGTCGGATAGTTCGCCTCGTCAATCAGGCTGAGCAACATGGTTTCGAAATTCTTGTCCCGGTCCTCTTCGGGCACTTTGGCCCACTCGCTCCAGTTGTCCAGGGTAATGGGGCCATCATAACCACCCATGAGAGCGCCGTGGAACACATTGTACATAGCATTATTTTTCAGTTCCCTTATGCGTTGCTTAATCAGCGGCTCATCCCAAATTTGGGGCACATGGCCCTTGGCAAAATCCCAGCAGACCTGTTTGACGATTTCGCAGGACTCGATGATGTCCTCGGCGCTGGCCTCGTGGTGAGCTTCCGAGTGAGTAACAACGTGCAAGATATCCGGCTCCATATAGAGCTGGGTGTAGACACCAAAAGCCAGGTGCCCTTTGGCCTGGTTGAGGTTGGGTGGGAAGCTGGGTAGGCCCGACCGGGTCTGTTTGATGATGTTAAAGTCGAAGTGGCGGATTAGCGGTTCGGTCAGCTCGTAGGCCGCCTTCATCTTCGCCAGGTCATCCAGCGCCGAGATATCCGGCGGCAGCTCGAACATCATCTGCATCACGTAGTGCTCGATGCCCTTCTTCAGCGCGATGACAGCGCACAAGACGTGATCGACAACTTGCATGTCGTCGCTCGCATAGCGCAGGCCCCATTGGTGAGGATCGTTGATCTCCAACGGTTTGCCCTGCTCGGCCCACCACTCGATGGTGCGGAAGTGCTCGTCGAAGCCGTCACGGATGCTGATGGGGCCGCGTCCATCCAGCTCATTGTAGTAAAAGATGGGCACCGCAGGAAAAGCTATATTCAAATGTTCCTCCCACAGGTGGGCCAACTCCACCAATTCGTCGGTGCCGGTGTAGATGCGGGTCAACGGGTAGTTGCCCCGCTGTGTAGCAGCCTTCAGTCGCTGCAGGTCTTCAACGGTACGAATTGGCGCCCCACCCTGACCAGCCAGGTATTTGCTGGGGTCCTCCTCGCCCCGGATGAACTTGGCCAGGAGTTCCTGCGAGGTCTGATCCGGTGCTACCGACACAATCTCAAAAGCCTCGGCGTCCGCCAGCTTCTCAATGGCTTCTATTGTGGGCTCTATGGTCTCCGCGGCAACCCCGATGTGGGCGCGGATGATAGGTCGGTTCTCGCGCTCGCGAACCTGACGAATGCGCTCCACCAGGTAGTCGGACCATATAACCTTCTTTTGTAACCGGACCGACGGCTGACGACGGGCAAAGTCTTCCAACTCCTCCATGGTCACAAAGTCGTCAACCACCAACTCGAAGAAACCTTGGAAATCTTCTCTATCCTTGTATTCCCCTACAACCGCCTTCAGGTCGTAATGCTGCTCGGCCTCGCGGGCGAACCGGTCCGGCTCCAAGGGCAAACCAGTCATCGCCCGCACCAGGTTGGCCGCCGGACGCAATCCGCCAAACGAGTAGCGTATGCCGCTGTCTCGGGGATGCAACCTATGCTGGGCGGCCGTTTCTACGAACTCCGTGATGAGCTTGTCTACGTGGAGATCGCCCAGGCGCATAGAAACACCCACCACCTCAGGCCGCGCCTCACGAATCTTATTTACCACCTCGCGGATGGGGACGGCAGGACCCAACTTAACGGACACATAGTCATAGTCTTGATCCTCCATCCAATCGGCGAAGCCTTCGACGCCCAAGTTGTGGACGCACTTGCCGATGGCGCCCACCATGACCCGCCGCTTACGGCCAGGTTCTGGTGGCTTATCCTCTGTCGGTTCCTTTGACGTATCCATTTGGACACCTCCTCTTCTGAATCTTGGTTGGATAAAGCAGATAGCGCAAAACGAAAAACGTGAAACCTAGAGGCACCCATCATATTTCGCGTTTTTCGCTTCACGTTTCACGCAGCACGCATCACCTCATCCAGCGAATTGAGACCATAGCGCTGTGGTGCGCGTGAAGTTGCTACACTCCGTCCTATCAGCCTCCCACCAATAAGAAACTCCTGCTCAAGCGCTTCTTGCGCCCAGGTGATGACTTGGTCGATCATAGGCGTCGGCAGGTCGACCAACTCAGCAATTCCCCGAGTCACGACCAGACCATAGGGCACATCCTCAGCCAGATAGCGGGCTCGAAAGTCCGGCACCAACCCCTGGTCAGTCGGCCGCATTGGGGCCCGAAGGCCAACGTAGCCAGTGTTGGAGACGAAGCAGTTTAGCAGCGACGAGGGGTCGCCAATTGTATCGCCGTAGGCACGGAGCAGCCAATCGTAAAGCGGCATCACAGCAGAAAGGTCCAGCTCCGGGAAACGCGCTTCCAGCAGGGCACGCAAGGATTGAACCTCATCGCTCAACTGCTGGAGGATGTCGGCCGTCGCAGCATCAATGCCGTGGTAGAAGAGCGGCGCCTCGGCATACGGTTGGCCATCCCAGTCGCGGAATAGGCCGTACATCACGCCGGGGTGAATAAGCTGGCCTGTGCTGGCCAAAGTAAGGCTCAAGAAACCGCTTATGGGGCACACGGGCATTTCCAGCAAATCGCTCAGCAATGCGGAGATACCCTCGGCGTGGTCGGAAGGCCAGGCAGCCAGGTCCACCGCTGCTTTGGTACCCAGGATTTCGACTTCACGCCCATATTCTCGGATGCGGCAGGCCCAAGGCAAGGTCTGCAGACCAAATAGAACGGACGGTTTCTCCACCTCACCCAGCACCTCCCTGGCACACCAATCGAAGGCCCCACGAGCGGGCAGAGCACCTATCCACGCGCCGTCGCCGAGGTAAGGAGCGACATCGCGCAGGATGATTTCGTGAGCAAAAGCCGGCAACGACAACAACACCAGTTGCGAACCTGGTACCACGCTGGAGGGATCGTCACTCACCCGGTGCGGACGGCCTATCAGCAGGCGATCGTGGCTGACCAAGGTGATTCCCCCACCGGCCTCTATGCCTTGGTGCCAGCGCTGGACTTCATCGCTGAGAGGAGTGTATACATTGACCCGATAATCTTGCTTGGCGGAGATCAGACCAGCTAACGTATGAGCGCCGTTTCCACCGCCGCAGATGGTGATCTGCATCGTTTCACTCCCTGAACAACAGGTTTTGGGTACGATACATAATATCTACCCGACGTAGAGCTTCCATAACCTGTTCTGGCAAACGAAAAGACAAGGCCGCGATGAACACATTCAGCAGTGAGAATACGGCTGTGGGTGATAGGCTGTGGCCTGTTCCATCAGTTGCAACTTCCAACACGAAATCCGCGAACCGGGCCAAGGGCGACATGACACTGTCCGTGATGGCGACAACCGTTGCCCCCTGACGTCGGCTGGCGTGTACCGCTTCCACCGTGGAGCGCGTGTAGCGCCACAGATCAATGGCGATCATCAACGTGCCCTCACGCAGTTGGGCGATTTCCGTCGCCAGAGACAGACCCCCGTCAATGTCCATCCGGACGTTAAAGCCGATGACTTTCAGAGAATGGGTTAAGAACCAAACCGCCGCCGCCGAAAGGCCACAACCCACGATCAGAATCCGGTCAGCCCCGACAATAGCATCCAGGGCCGCACTAAAGTGGGCCTCATCCAGATTGCTTGCAGTCCGTTCGATGTTGCTGATGTCGGTGTGGAAGACTTGTTGCGGGATATCGTGTGGGCTGGGGGGATTGACCAGTCGTTTCTCGATGCGCTCCGCAGCGGTCAGGTACGTGGGCAATTCCTCACGGATTGCGGTCCGCAGCCCAGAAAAACCATTGTACCCCAAGCTCTGGGCAAAGCGAACTACAGTCGCCGCACTGGCACCAACGTTCTCGCCGACCTGATTGGCCGAAGCGAAGGATACAAGATACTTGTTGTCCAGCACAAAGCGTGCGAGCTTCTTTTGTTTAGGACTGAGCCTGTTCAGCGACGCGGCAATCCGCTCTTCCAGGCTGCGCGTGTCGTCCATCTCCGCAGCCTCATTCTCGTGATTGCCGGTTAATGAAATCAAGAAGCTTTGTCATATGCCGAGCGCTCAGAAACGACGTCTTATTTGGGTCGATGAGCTTTTGAACTGCCCGGTATCATACCACAAGCCTGGAGGAATGCAACATTGATTTCACGGTTTATTTAATATGAAACAGACATTGCGCAGCATCCCGTACAACAGACCTCGCCGTGTGTTGGGCTTCGGAATGGGCCACCACACGCACGATGTGAGTAAACTGTTAATCCATCGGCTCACATACGTAAGGTTACGTCTCCGGTCAGGACGCGCTTTAGCTGGCCATCTGGCTGACGGAGCAACAACGCGCCCGTCTCATCCACGGACTCAGCCACACCTCGGTAGACACCATCGGGTGCGCGGACGGAAACGTGCTGTCCTATCGTCGCCAATCGCGCAGCCCACTCCTGGTGGGGACTGATCCCGGATCGCAATGCATCGTATCGAGTCTCAACGCCGGTCAAATAGCTCTGCAAAAGTTGCAGGCGCGGGACGGGTCGTCCCAACGCCATCGCCAGGCTGATAGCGCCCCCGGCCAAGTCGGGCCGATCGCGGAGGAACGACCCCGAGCCGAAATCTACGTTTACGTTGAGCCCCACTCCAACGACGACCCACGCTAAGGCGTTTGCTCGCCCCGAATGTTCCCCCCCGGGACGGTCTGAAGGTGACTTCCCCACATCTGAGTTGGAGATAATATGGGCAAACCCTAGCTCCGTCAAAAGGCCGGCCAGTTTCTTGCCTTCCAGGAGCAGATCGTTAGGCCACTTCAGGGTCGGTCGCAGGCCGGTGGTTTTATCTACAGCGTCAACAGCGGCCAGCGAACAGATCATAGTGAGTTGTTGCACCTGGCTTGGAGCCAGGAAGGACGGGCGGAAGAGCAACGACGTAAGCAAGCTGGAGCCTGCCGGTGCGATCCATTTCCGCTCCAGGCGCCCACGACCCGCCAGTTGTTCATCGGTGATGGCAAGCGTGCCTTCCGGCGCCCCCTCCTCCGCGAGGCGCTTCAGTTCATCGTTCGTGGAGTTGATGGCTGGCCAGTAATAAACCGTTTGACCAATGAACCGTGTACCTAGTCCAGCCCGAATCGTATCGGCGGAATTCAACTCGTCTTGCCACGAAGGAGGAAAGACTTCATCCATGTTACGCCCCCGACAGCGCGAATGCGGCATCCTCCTCCCGGGCCGCGCGCATCCCCTCTTGTTCGTCCACACGCGTGAGCAAGAAGCCCCCCACAATGAAGAAGATGACCAGCGAGACAATACTCAGCCGGCTCCCACCAGCTACCTGACTGACAACCCCAAACAGCAGCGGCCCGACGATTCCGGCGAACTTAGAGCTGGTGCTGAAGAAGCCGAAGAACGCAGCAGATTGGCTTTTGGGAACCATAGCCCCGTAGAGCGACCGACTGAGCGCCTGTGTACCTCCCTGGACCGTTCCCACCACAAAGGCCAGAATGTAAAAATGAGTTGCAGTCTGCATAAAGAAGCCGGCGATGGATATGATCGTATACACCCCCAGCCCCATCAGGATCGAACGCTTCGCGCCTACGCGTCGGGCAAGCCAACCGAACCCAAAGGAGAAAGGGATTCCGACGAACTGAGTGATGATGAGGGCAATGACCATATCCGTCAAGCCGATGCCAATCTCGTCGCCGTAAGCAGTCGCCATTTTGATGATAGTGCCAATTCCATCGTTGTATATCCAAAAGGCTATGAGGAACAGCAACAATTGCCTGTACTGCGTAATCCGGCGGAACGTGTGAATCACGCGTCCAAAGCCGGCACCCACCACGTTTACGTGCTCTTGGCTGGATCGCACGACTGGCGGCTCGGGCACATTGCGGAATAGAGGGATGGAGAAGACCGCCCACCATACTGCCACGCTGAAGAACGAAGCGCGCAACGCAAAGCCGCTACCAGGCATAAAGAACCAATTCGGGTTCATGAACCACAGCACGTTAATGACCAGCAAGATGCCGCCCCCCAGGTAACCTACTGCGTAGCCGCGCGTCGAAATCTGGTCGATGTCGCCCTTCTTGGCGATGTGAGGCAGCAGCGACTCGTAGAAGATGTTGGCCCCGGCGAACCCTACGTTGCCCAACATGAAGAGGATCGAAGCCAAGACGAACGTATCATCCCCGAGGAACAAGAACAGCGCCGTCGCCAGAATCCCTAATCCAGCGAAGAAACCGATGTAGCGCTTCTTTCCACCGGTGTAGTCGGAGATGGCTCCCAGCACGGGGGCCAGAATTGCAATCAAGAAAAGCGCAAGCGAGGTAGTATAAGCCCAGAAGGCCGTTGCATTTGGCTCACCAAAGCCGGCAGAGATCACCAATGACCGGTAGAAGGGGGGAAACATAGCGGCCATAATGGTAGTGACAAAGGCCGAGTTGGCCCAATCGTACATGGCCCACGAGTTGATGATCTTACGATATGCCTTGTCCGGCATCTCAGTTGCCATCGCACACCAGTTTGGTCCAATACGAGAAGCGGATGGATGTCTGGGCACAGCCATTCTATCATGGAGCTACGATACCATCAAAAACAGACGTACTGAAACAAAAAAGCCACCTCTCAGGTGACCCCTCACTGAATCCCAGAGTATCCTTCAGTCGGAAAACATACAGGTGACCTGTGCCCTGGCCTGGGGGTGGTCCAGCACAGCGGTCACGGCGGCCGTGACGTGAGGCCCCATTTTGAGCAGCACGTCGAGGGCCTGCTGTACACGCCAGCGTCGAGGAACCGTAGTCGACAATTCTCGTTCCAGCACCGCCGCCTCGGCCAACGCCACCAAAACGTGATCTCCGCTGATGCAAGCATCGCGTACGATGGCCGCGCTAAGCGCATCCATAAGCTGGTTGAGACTGGCGCCGGCCACGTCCCGATCTGTCTCCGGCTTGGTTTCGGATTTTGACGGCGGTCGCCCGGTATGAGAGGGTTCATTGATGCGCTGCGACGCCAACTCCGGCCCAAGCCGGGCCCGACCTGTCTGGTGTCCAAACGTTGATTCTGAGAGAAGGAGTACGGGTGGCAAGAGGCGATTAACGGATAACGTTGGCATAGCTCCTCTACCAAGCGGCCTAACACCCTTGTCCAGTCTACCTACCTAAACGAAAGACGATGGCGTTTTCGCACATGATTTCGCTCAGGTTTTTTGTAACTTTTATTAATTTTGTAGGGTGGAAACTTCCATGGTACAATAGTCCTAATGCGATTAATAACTCATCAACGCCGGTTGTACTACCCTTTCGTGAATACCTCCAAATCCAACTGCTCCAGAGAGTAGCACGTATGACGAGTGACAGAAAGCTCCGTCTTCTCGATGTGGACCGGCTGGCAGATGAGTGCGCTGACCAGACCGCCAAGTTCTTTAGCCGGGCAGACCACGACACAGGTTACTGTTACGAGCTATTCTGCCGCGCTTTTGTCGATCGCAATAGCTATGCCTGGGAAAAAATCTTCCAAATCTATCAACCCCTGGTAGCCAGTTGGGTCAACCGGCACAGTGGGCTGGGGGCGGCTGGTGAAGAGGTAGACTTCTTCGTCAATTCCGCCTTTGATAGAATATGGTCGGCTGTGAATGCAAAGAAGTTCAGTCAGTTCCAAGATTTGGCAAGCCTCCTACGTTACTTCCAGATGTGTGTCCATAGTGTCATCATCGATCACACCCGGAGCAACCAATTCATAACCTTCAATCTGGAGATTTGGGCAAACCTTCCCCCTCCTAATTCGCCTTTGATTGAGCAATACGTCACCGATGAACTGGAGAGACTTCGTCTCTGGGACATGGTCGTCGGATTGATGCGGAGCGAGAAAGAGATCATCGTGCTACGATGCTCTTACGAATATGACCTTAAGCCTTCGGAGATTTACGCCGTCTACCCAAGCGAGTACGAAAGCCTGGATGAGGTTTATCGAGTTAAGCGCAATCTTCTTAATCGTCTGCGTCGAAATCCGATGCTACGCCAGTTTCTCGAGTAATGGCTGGCAACGAATACCCGCGAAGCCTTCGGCTGTGCGCAAACTTGTTTTGTCCGACGTAATCAACCTCGCCACCAAGTCATGCGCGAAAACATCTAACTCTTCCGTTTATAATGGCAAGAGATGATAAACAACACGGTAGGTTATTGAGATGGAATGTATTGCACCGGATGAGATCACTGAGGAAGAGCTACTTGCATATGGCGACGGCGAAGCAGACGAAATTGCCGTTGAGCACATCGACCAGTGCCCCTACTGCGCAGAACGGGCTCTAGCTCTTGCCACTGATCAATTGGCGCTGCGAATCCTTTTCCACCGCGTTGAATGTCCCGACGCTCACACTCTGGGCGAGTTTCATCTGGGTCTACTCACCGCCGATGAAGGGGCCGCCACAAAGCACCATCTAGAGTCCTGCCCCCATTGCACCACAGAGGTCAAAGATCTGGATCGTTTTCTTCAAGAAGTGCCAATCGCGCTCGTAGTGCCCCCTGTTCAGGGCCAGGTGAAGCGCCTGGTCGCACGACTGGCCCCATCGCCGCCGGATCCAGCAACTCAACAGCCAAC
>JAUVPY010000158.1 GCA_030598425.1 Anaerolineae bacterium | reverse complement strand
TTTTTAGGTTTTCTTTTAAAATACTGGTGTGCGATATTTGTTATGCTTGTGTGGAACCCCCACGTCCCGCACCCCTCGACACATGCGCCTACGCGCAGTGCAGGTGTACGGCTCTGCGAGCCTACTCGGGATGCTGAGCAATGTATTCTCTTACTCAGATAAATAGGTTGGTGAAACGGAGTGAGAAACATGGGTTGGTCTTTTAAATTAGGACGGATTTCTGGCATCAACATCCAGGTGCATTTCACCTTCTTTTTGATTTTGATCTGGGGCGCTTTTAACTTCGGCGGCAGCGCCGGGCCCCTGTACGGCCTGCTGGTGACCGTGACACTGTTCACGCTGGTGCTGCTCCACGAGCTGGGGCACAGCGTGGCGGCTATGGCGTATGGCATCCGGGTGCGGGATATCACCCTGCTGCCCATCGGCGGCGTGGCTCGATTGGAGCGCATGCCCGAGAAGCCGCTCCAGGAATTTGTGGTGGCCCTGGCGGGACCGGCCGTGAACGTTCTGCTGGCCATCATTTTGGCCCCCATCGTGTTTGGGCTGGCGGGAGGGTTGGGTCCGATGGTGCTGAGTATGCGCTCGCAACCGGGCCTGACGGGTCTGCTGACCTTCCTGCTGACGGCCAACATCAGCCTGGCGCTCTTTAACCTGCTGCCGGCCTTCCCTATGGACGGCGGGCGCATCTTCCGGGCCGTCATGGGCACGTTCCTGAGCTTCGAACGCGCCACGACCGTGGCCGTTACCGTGGGGCGGGTGCTGGCCGTCGGGCTGGGCATCTTCGGGCTCATCAACGGGCAGTTCTTCCTGGCGCTGATCGCGCTGTTCATCTTCACGGCCAGCGGTCAGGAGGGCGCAGCGGTAACGGCCAAGAGCCGGTTGCAGGAAGTAAACGCGGGGCAGGCGCTGACGCGCAATACGATCTCCCTGTCGCCCAACGCAACGGTGGCCCAGGCGGCCTCGTTGGTGATGCGCGGCGACCGGCCCGATTTCGCGGTGGTGGATCCTTATAATCGCCAGCTCCTGGGCGTGGTCAGCAGCAGCGACGTGGCCCGGGCGGTGGAGCGCGACCAGTGGGCCAGCCCTATGTCGGACATCATGCGCCCGGCCGGCGAGGTTCCCAAGGTCACGCCCAATACGCCGCTTTTGGAGGTACAGGACAAAATGGAGGCGGGCTCCAGCCGCGTGGCCGCCGTCTACGACGGGCCGTTTTTCCAGGGTCTGATCAGCACGGACGACGTGCGCCGCGTCTTTCTCTTCATCTCGCGGGGCGGCTCGGCGGCGGGGCGGGCGTTGGGGAAGACGTCGGGGTAGCTGGGAGTAGGGAGTGGGGAGTAAGGAGTAGGGAGTACGTGTCAGCCATCAAGACATCGTAGAAAAATCGCGTAACCCAAAAGTATTAATTTCTCGGTAAGTTAGCAGCATTTTCTTAACATTTGATTCTACGATGTCCTGATGGGCGACACCTAGATCTCAGACAAAAAGCTCATCGCGCCTGATATGGGCATTTGGTTTGGAAGATTTCTTTTTCACACTTATAATACCTTACTACGGAACCAACACCGATTGGATCTCTGCCCGGCTGAGCGTACAAGTCACTTGGAATGGTAAATTGCGAGTATCCCTGCCCCCAGCCATTTTTCGCCGAATTCTCCTAATCTCAGCAGCCGAAAGAAGACCCTGCCTACTGCGGCAGGTCTGATGGTCATATTCAACCTTATGCTTAGCGCCTCTGGTTCAAAAGCATCTAGTCAGGTTGAGTTTAACCGTTTGCACAAAAAGGCTGCTGCGTTTAGGTTGCAGCGGCCTATTAATGTCCTGCCTGTAGGCGATGTTTCTACGCGGGTCCGACGAGACTCGAACCCGCGTGTAACATCAACGCCAAAGCCGCTCGATCTATTCCATCGAGCGGCTTTCTTTGCCTGAGGTGTATACCACAGAAATCAAGTCTGGGCAAAGTTGCCAGATTTGGTCGCCGGTAGCTGTCTACAGCTGTCTCTGGATGGCTTATTCTGTTTTGTGTCCGTCATTGACCTGCAGTCCTGTTGCCAATCACCTCCCCAGATCGAACGAAGAGAGCCTGGAACATCTTCACCCGTCGATGGATGAGTTAAGTAGCCAACACAGGAACTTATGGATAGGAGTAGTGTTGTCGTGCGCGGTATGATGTGGACACGTGGTTGTAACGTCTCTTGCATTCTGACTTAGGATACGCTTTGGTGCTCGTCACTGCGTGGTCGTGCTTGCTCCTCTTCGTGAACCGACGGGTCCTGAGAGCTATCGTCCAAATCGTGCTCAATCGGGACAAACACGCATATATTTCTAGTGCTTGCAAACTCGTGACCGATAACTTCACCTTCACTATCTTTAACGGCAAATTCGCGATAGTGGGCTTTGGCCAGGACACCAACCAGACGTATTGCCCACTTCCCTGCCTTCTGCAGTACCGATGGCATATATCTCTGAGCAGACGTACCCGAGAACCCCTTCTGAAGTGTACCTGTGAGTCGAGCACTATCCGACCGACCTTCTGAGCACTGGGGTCGTCACTCTGCTAGCGTTAGTGATTCTTACCGGAGGTGCAACGACGGTTGTGAGAATCCCTCAATGATCCAAGGATGATCGGCCATAACTGGCTATCCGAAGTCGATACAAAAGCCATACAAAAGGTCTGCACGACGGTATATAGCCATAGATGAGCCTTCAAAAGCAGCATATTCACAGTCACCATACATAGAGTGCCACCACTCACCGGGATAGTTGCGGAAGTCCGCTTCAACCAATATGTCACAATCAATCTGACTCGATTCTCACGATGTTTGGGAGCGATCAAGCGATGTCAAACTCGGCTGGAACGGTGATGAGTGCCGCCCGCATAACGGTCGGAATCTCCATGTAGCGGGGCGCGGACATAGGATCATTGTTAAATCCATTTTCCATCTTATTGACTCCCCCCCAAGAAACTGTCTATTGGAATTTCAACATTATGTCAGAACTGAGACTGGCCCGCCTTCCATGTTGTCGCTTCTGTCAAGTTCCGTGCGAGCGGTTCCTGTAGGAAACCCGGCGGCGCAACGGCATCTCCTTCTCCAGCTTCTTTAGGAATTGTCTACCCAGTGCTTCGCATCCGATCGTAGGAAATAAAGCCTACTGTGTTAGGTTGATTATACCACAAGTCAGGACCACATAAACAGGGCCGTTTTCTGCTCCGGGGCAAACGCTTCTGTTATGACAAATACGTATTGCGCATCGTGGTGAAGGGTTCACTGATCACCCTTGGGGCCAACACACAAACACGTTGACCTTCAATGATTGACTAAGCAATCTCGCTCTGGCAGCCCATAGCATCAATGGTCACGATACAGTCTTCAATGACTACCAGCCACATTGCTCTGGCAGGAGTTGACACACCTTGTCTTTTACAGCACAATATCGGCGGCGGCTGTCGCTCATGATATGCCTCCAGGTTAGGTTCAGTCGATTTTTCTGTAATATATCACGTGGTAGTCGCTTTCATTTGGAACTTCCGTTCAATATATGGTAACGAGTGGCTACATTTGGTGAAGCCAGATATCAATTGTGCTCCCGACGGGTAATTACTCGACAATTTGCCAGGCGGGAGGATCGCCCTATGCGTGTCAGCCGGGAGGAGACCAGAAATGCGAATCACAAGAATGATTTCCGCCGTAGATGCCCACGCCTGCGGTGAACCCGGCCGGGTAATCATCGGGGGCGTAGTGGATGTTCCTGGGAAAACAATATTCGAGAAGCAGAAATGGCTTGCGAATCACGGTGACGACTTGCGGAAACGTATGCTTCGGGAGCCACGCGGCTACCCAGCGTCCAACTGCAATTTGGTCCTGCCACCGACCCATCCCGACGCGGACGCTGGCTTCGTCATTATGGAACAGACGGAATACCCACCGATGTCTGGTACTAACACTATCTGCGTCACAACTGTGCTGCTTGAAACAGGCATGTTGCCTATGACAGAACCAGTTACAGATTTGGTGTTGGAGGCGCCTGCCGGGTTGGTTCCGGTCCGGGCTGAGGTAGCGAATGGCAAAGTGACCCGCGTCACCTTCACAAATGTGCCTGCTTTTGCCGTCCACTTGGATGCAGAGGTCGACGTTCCACATCTGGGGAAGCTTCGGGTTGATGTGGCCTACGGGGGAATGTTCTACGTAATCACCGATGCTGAGCCTCTGGGGCTGCGCCTCTCCCCAGACGAGGGCCGTGAAATCGTCCGTGTCAGCGAAATGATCAAAGCAGCTACCCGGGAGCAGCTTCCGGTTGTACACCCAGAGAATCCAGAGATCACCGGTGTAACCATCAGTCAGCTTTCGGCACCTTCTACCCACCCTGACGCTCACCTGAAGACTGCTGTGACCGTTTCGACGGGCATACTTGACTGGGAAAGGCCGGGGACCTGGACCGGTGCGCTCGATCGCTCGCCATGTGGTACTGGAACCTGTGCCAAAATGGCGGTGCTCAATGCCAAGGGGGAATTGGCCCTGCATCAGGACTTTCATCACGAGGGGATTCTGGGTACGATATTTACCGGATGCCTCGTCGGCGAGACGAGGGTGGATCCGTATCCCGCGGTGATCCCCACGCTTAGCGGTCAGGCTTGGATTACCGGCTTTGCCAACTATGTTGTCGATCCCGACGATCCGTTTCCCAACGGCTTTACAATCGGCGACATTTGGGGCCAAACAGAATAGACAGGTCGGGTCCAGAAAGCTGCAGACGGCATCGAAAGAAGCGGGTATGCGAACATTCATCTATGCGTTCGCATACCCGCAGGTAGTACCCCATCATATAGATTATGCCCGTAGGTGCCCAATGGGGAATATACGAAAGCTCGTGCCCAGGTGGGCTTGGTATGGCTCGTCAACATCACCCTGATGGGGCACGAGCTGGCTTCTCGGAATCCAAGGCGGCAGTCTCGGCGACGAATTAGCTCCGGGTCGTGTGGCTTAGGATTGCCTTACCCAGGTGGCGAGCAGGTCGACGAGGTCATCCGTGAACCTGATGAACTCTTCCTCGCCCTCGGGCAGAGCATCAAGAGGGAACGTTTCTATCCGTTCCGCCACTTCTGCTAGTAATTCATGACGGATACCACAATCTTCAGCCAATGCGATCAAGCGCTGCGTTGCCTCCATAAGTCTCATTGGACCGTAGATCTTGGGCTCATCCATAAGCCCTCTTGCGCTGACGGCCAAGAAACAAATGAGGGTTATCAATCCTGACTCAACCTGGTCACTTCCCACCTGAATTCCCTCCGTATTCTTCCCAATGCACAATGTCCTCGATCGGTCGCCTGCTCGGGATCCGGGCTGGCTTGGCAGGATAACCCAACGTGATGATCAATTCCGGCTGCACGTGCGATGGTAGCTTCAACAGAGTCTGGAGAGCCTTTTGGTTGAACCCCCGTATAGGACAGGCTCCCAGTCCCTTATCAGTCGCGGTCAGCATTATGTTCTGGGCAGCCATAGAGAGGTCCATAATGGCGGTGGAATCTCCGACTGACCTGTCACTACACAGAACAAGCAACGCGGGGGGCACGCCCTGCAGACCAGGCGAGAACATTTTGACCTTATTGATATTGGCCTGCTCCTGAACGACCACAAACGCCCAAGGTTGGCTGTTGCTACCACTGGGTGCCCATCGAGCTGCTTCCAACAATGCTTGAAGCACCTCGAGCGGAATGGGTTTGTCCAGAAAACGCCTGATGCTCCTGCGACACTTGATTATGTCCAATACCATGTTTTCCCTCCTTCAGGTTCGAGGAACGGAGCGGGCCCTGACCGAAATAGCTGCCATCCTGGCCTTTCACGAGCAAGAGTCTGCCCTTCGATCAGAAGAAAAGCAACTCCCACAAGTCGATTAACCCTTCTGGCTCCTCCGTATTTACCAACTGTCCACCCTTCAAGACCAGCTTCAGCCTCCTAATGTTGAAGATGTTCTCCAGCGGATCTCCTGATAACGCGATCAAATCGGCCATCTTGCCCACCTCCACTGTCCCCAGCCGGTCAACCACCCCACATAGGTCGGCACAGGTGCGGGTTGCCGCGATCAACGCCTCCATCTCTCCCATCCCCGCTCTCACCAGATGCTCGATCTCGAGCAGCGTGAATTCCCCGACGGGATTGGAATCGCCTCCGCAGGCGATCTTGACGCCAGCTTTCAGCGCCTTCTGGAAACCCTCGCGGTGGGTTTTGGCGTATTCAGGCGTTACTCCCTCGCCTTTCGCAACCAGAACCCGACCAGCAAGCCCGCGGTGGACGTCGTCAGGATCCACTTCAATCATCCCGCTCTCACGCAGCCACTCCTCATCCAAGTTACAGACCAGGGTTGGCACGTAGAACACACCATGCTTCACCATCATCTCGATGGCCTCGTCGTCCAAGTGATATCCATGCTCAATGCAATCCACTCCGGCCCGGATGGCCATCTTCATCCCAGGGCTTCCGGCGTGCGCACAGACTCGCTTGCCCTTCTGGTGAGCAGCTTCGGCGGCCGCTTCCAACTCATCGAGGAGAAGCTGGGATTCTCGATAGGTCCCGGTGCCAGCGATCATCTCGGTATGGCCCCCGGTGACCATGAGCTTGATATGGTCCGCC
>JAUVPY010000113.1 GCA_030598425.1 Anaerolineae bacterium | reverse complement strand
GCCAATGGACAATATAGGCTGAGGGGGTAAGAGGAATCGTGGAAGATACTCAATACTACGAAGGTCTTGGACGGCGAAAGACGGCTACTGCCCGGGTGCGATTATTCCCTGGTGGCGATGGTTCAATTCTGGTCAACAACAAACCGGTGGATGAATATTTTAGTCGCGATGGGGATTTGAAGCACCTGAGCGAGCCCTTGATAATTACCAACAACACTGGGCGTTTTAGTGTGACCGTCCTTGTGAAAGGCGGCGGCATTACAGGGCAGGCAGGAGCCATTCGTCTGGGCATTGCTCGAGCCTTGCTCAAGGTTGATCCTGAGCATCGGCCGGTGTTGCGCAAATCCGGGTTGCTAACACGCGATGCCCGGGCCAAAGAGCGTAAGAAGCCAGGCCTCAAGCGAGCCCGCAAGGCCCCGCAATACACCAAGCGCTAAGCATCTCGCCTTGACAGACACGCGTGCAGCGCACATCGTGTAGCTCCACTCTTGCGGAGCTACACGATGTGCGTTGCATTTTGTTTGGGGCACTGGGGAGGCGCTAGAACTCGTCGGGTGCTTCTTGGGCGGGAAGGTCGGTGCGGATTACATCGCCGTGGATGTCAACGATGATGCGAAAGCCAAACATCCCTAGCCACGTGCGGGCGTCCTCGGGTAAGCCGTGTTGGATGAGTTGATCCATGTTTTGCATCGAAGCGTCTATCATTGCTTTGGTGAACAGGTCGTCTTTGCCCAGCATGGTCAGGATGCCGTCGGTGATCATTTCCTGATTGGCGAAGAATTGCTCCTGAAGCCACTGGAGTACCTGGCGGTCTACGCGCTCGGACTCCACGTGCCTACGGAAGCCGGCGTCGAGGATAACATAATGGGGCTCGTCACCAATGTAAACCGCCTCGGCCGCTTCGTCTTCTTCGTTAAACACCAGGCCGGCAAAGAGCGCGTGCCGGCGACCAGATGAAACCAAAGTAGCCAACTCCTCCTTTAGTTAACTCTCCCTCACGCCAGATACAAGATCACCACGACCGCCAGCCCAAACACAACCACGGACACCTGCAAAGGATGGTCCGTCAGCAGCACTTCATCTGGCGCGCCGCCGTTGCCCTGGATGTGTATTACGTACAAGTATCGGAAAATCCCGTAAATGACGAAGGGAATGGTCAACATCATCGTGTGATTCTCCGGCAGATTAGGGGCGGAGAAGGTGTAGAGGGCATAGGTCATCAAGGTGCCGGCGGTAACTACGGCCATCATTTCGTCCACAAAAGGAAGGCTGTAGTGATCGAGGACGGCTCTGGTATTGCTGGCCTGACTTTTCAGTAGCGCGATCTCCTGCCGGCGTTTTCCCAGGGCCAGGAAGAGGGCCAGTAAAGTGGTAAAAAGATAGAGCCAGGGAGAGAAGCGTTCGGCGTTCACGAGTGGGACGCCGGCGGCCACGCGAAGCACAAAGCCGGCAGCGATCACCAACACATCTATGATAACCATGTTTTTTAACCAATATGAATACGCGATTTGCAGCACCAGATAACCAGTGAGAATCAGCCCAAAGGCCGGGTCGAGAAGAAAGCTCAGCGGCAGCACAACGGCCGGTATCAGGATGGCAGCGGCAGTCGCCACTGATTTGGAAAGCTGGCCGGAAGCTAAAGGACGATTGCGTTTGGTGGGGTGTTGCCGGTCCTTCTCAATATCCACCAGGTCATTTATCAGGTACACTGCCCCTGATATGAGGCACAGCATCACAAAGCCGATTAGCGTCCGGGTGAGAGGCTCGATTTGAAAGAGCTTTTCATCGAAGACCAGTGGCACGAAGATAACGAGGTTTTTCGTCCACTGGGAAGGCCGCATTGTTTTGATTAACGCGATTGACACAGCTAACTCCTGGGAAAAGTCTCGAAATGGCATGATATATACAAAAGATGTAAGTCGCAAGTTTTCCCCGCAGTTGAAAGCTCCCAGCAGGTCTGGAAAAGACTTCCGAAGTTGCCTCAAGATTTGAGGCTGAAACTTCGGAAGTCTTATGGCCTTATGTCCTGGACACGTCCCCTGCAGCTTGACACGGGCTTCGGTTGAGATTATCCTTGTTTTATGCAAGATAAGATCCGCCTCGATCACCTGTTGGTGCTGCGCGAGTTGGCTGACAGTCGCAGCCAGGCACAAGCATTGATACTGGCTGGACAGGTTACTGTAAACGGTCAGCCTGCCACCAAGCCGGGAGCAAAAGCGCTCGCCGATGTCCAGGTGGCGGTGAAGCAGCGTTTGCCCTATGTGAGCCGGGGAGGCCTCAAGCTGGCGGCCGCCCTCGATGCATTCGGCGTGTCGATCCGGGGTGCCATCTGTGCGGACGTCGGGGCATCAACCGGCGGTTTCACAGATTGTCTGCTCCAGCGAAGTGCCGTCCGCGTGTACGCTATTGATGTGGGATACGGCCAACTGGCGTGGAAGCTGCGCCAGGACGAGCGAGTGATCGTCAAGGAGAGAACCAATGCCCGTTACCTGGAGTCGTTGCCCGAGCCGGTAGGGATTGTAACTCTTGATGTGTCGTTTATCTCGCTCAAACTGCTGTTTCCCGTGGTTGTCGGCTGGCTGGCCCCTGACGCGGACGTCCTCCCATTGGTCAAGCCACAATTTGAAGCGCGGCGTGAACAGGTGGGCAAGAAGGGGGTGGTGCGCGATCCGGCAGTGCACCGTCAGGTTCTGGAGAAGGTGGCCCGCGACGCGGCGGCCCATAGATTGGCTGTGCGTGGGCTGATCCGTTCGCCCATCACCGGGCCAGCCGGTAACGTGGAGTTCTTGATGCATTTGAGGCAGGCGACCCCGACCGATGACTTTGATCTGCCGGAGGCCATCGCTGGATGCCTGTCGGACGCGGGGACTGGCGATTCGTAGTCTGGCTGCCTAGCCAATTGCCGTGATCGCGAGGCTGTTGACGCGGCCCACTTCTATGGCTCGATCTACCGTCGTGATCAAGTCCTCAACGGCGACCGGTTTGAGTAAAAACTCAGTGGCGCCCAGCATGATCAAACGTTCGCGTTCTGCCACGGGGTTGGTAACGTGTGCCGAAATCGCGATGATCGGGATTGTGCCGGTCGTGATGTTACGTTTCAGATGGCTGAGCGCTTCATAGCCGTCCATACCAGGTAGACGCAAGTCCATGATGATTACATCGGGACGTACCCGGCGGGCCGCGGCCAGCGCCTCATAACCATCTCTGGCAGCCTCTGTGGTGAAGCCCACACGACGCAGGGCGTGGGTAAGCACATCGGTCGTGTCTGGGTCATCCTCGACGATCAGAACCCGCCCCTCGCGGGTCAGCACCGTATCCACCTGCTCAAGCAGCAATTGTTCGTTGATGGGTTTGACCAGGTAGGCACTGGCACCCCGTGTCATCGCCTCTCCATCATCTTCGACGATGGTCAGCATGATGATCGGGATCTTGCCGGTGGAGGGGGCGCCTTTCAGTTGGTCGAGTATATCCAGCCCATCCATGTCGGGCAGAATCCTGTCGAGCACGATCAGATCGACCTCATCTGCTCTTGCGGTCTCCAAGGCTTTGTGTCCCCGGCTTGCGGTTAGCACGCGATATCCATTGCTCTCCAATTGCATCCGTACCAACTGAGCGATATCCGGGTCATCGTCTACGACCAGAACAGTTTTGGCCGTGATCGGCGGTGGGGGTGCGTGTAAGGACGTCGACTCCTCGAACTCAAGTTCGGCGCCGGACACCGGCAGAATAAAAGTGAAAGTACTGCCTTCGCCTTTTTCTGAATCTACCCAGACCCGGCCGCCGTGCATCTCCACGAACATCTTGACGATGGGCAGCCCTAAACCTGTACCGCTGGCTTCCTGAACGATCGGATCGTCGGCCCGATAAAAGCGGTCGAAGATGTGACCGATGTCCTCTCGCGCAATCCCGACGCCGGTGTCGTGCACGCTTACCTGAACCGCCGTCCCGGCGGTGGTGGCTTCGACCGTGACGCTCCCTTCCGGCGTGTAATTGATTGCGTTGCCTACCAGGTTGGTCAAAACCTGATAGAGTCGGCCGCGGTCTCCCATAACTTCAGGTAGGCCAGCGCCTACCTCGTAGGTGAGAGTCAGCCCGCGTTCCTGAACGCGGGCTGCCATCGCCTCAACCACGTCAGCAATGATCTCGCCCACTTCGACTGGAGCCGGTTCGAAACGGACACGACCTGTTTCGATGCGTGAGATGTCGAGCAGGTCGTTGATGAGTGCGATCAGGCGGCCGGTGTTATTCTTGATGACCCTCAGGAAATGTTTCTGGTTGTCGTTTAACGGCCCAACGGCGCCGCCGGAGAGCAGGTCGGTGTAGCCTTTGATGGCCGTCATCGGGGTGCGCAATTCGTGGGAAACGGTGGAGATGAACTCGCTCTTGGCCCGATCGGCCTCTACTTCTTTGGATGTATCCCGGAGAACCGTCACCACCCCCAGGAACTCGTCGCGGTGGGCGACAACCGGGGCCATGTGGGCATTGATAACACGATTGCCCATCTCCAGTGTCGAACTGGAAACTTCGATCTCCGAGGGGGTACTCGCCTGTGCGAGAATACCTTCGATGGCAGCCAGGGCAGCGGTACTGCCTGGATCGTCGAAAGCTTCGACCAGGTGACGGACGTCGACGCTTATCAAACTGTCACGAGGTGTGTTAAGGATGCGTTCTGCCGCCGGATTCAGCAGAATAACTCTTCCCTGAGGGTTGTTTACTACGACGCCGTCGGCGATTGATTCCAGGATGGCCTGGCTCTTACTGGCCTCCTCCTGTTGGTGGCGCAGCATACCTCCCAACTGCTGCGCCTGGCTGTTGATGAGGCGATAGATCTCCGCGTTCTCGCTGACGCCGGCGACTTGAGCGGTGATGGCCCTGACGGTGGTCACGTCCTCAGCCGTGAAGTGATCTGCCTGCCGCGAGCCGAGGACTAGCAATCCGTAAAACTCGCCGTTGGCTACGATGGGGGCGATGATCACGCCAGAGACGTTTGGTGGCACTTGTAAGATGTTCTGCCATTCGGCGTGAGGCTGGCCGCCGATGTCGCCGATGGGAGCGATGGGCTCGTCGCGCCAGCCTTGTGTCCAGGCGTCGGGCAGGGTCTCAAGCTGGATGGGGGCCGCTTCCCATTCAGCGCCGGCCCAGGAGAAGAGCTGCCCCGACTCGCGGTCGAGGATCAAGAGCACGCCCACGTCGGCGCCCGTGGTTTCTAGGGCGCCGTTCAAAGCACTGCGCACGACCCTATCCAGTTCCAGGCTGGTGGCGATTTCGTGGGTGACCGTGTAGAGCGATTGGTAGTGGTCCCGCTCGCCCGCTATCCGGTCAATCTCTTCCTCAAACGCGTGGTTGAGTCGGACGCTCAGTGCGCTGAAACCCGCGTCGGCGGCCAGCAGCAATTCAAAGGACTCTTCAGTGGGAGTGCTGGCTCGCAGCTCGGCGACGATGCCTAGTCGCATGGCCTGGAGAAGAGTATGCCAGGTGGAGAGACTGAGCTCCGAAACATATGTCGAGGAAAAAAGCTGTTCGGCGGCGGAACCGTCGGTGAGAGCATGAAGCAGAGTATGCCCCAGGCTGGTTACATCAATCGCGTGGCCATCTTGAGCACCCGCCGCCCCTTCATCGAGCCAGCGGTTTAAGACCGACTCCCGGTGCTCGCTCAACCACTCTTCGAGGTGCTTGGGCGGAATTCTATTCTTTTCGCCTAGCATTGACGTCGGTTTCCTATGTGAGATGCGCACCTTGAGGCTATCCATCCTTTGAAACCTGCCTTCACTACTATAGCACATTTCATCAGTGTTCATGGTTACAGATTAGTTACAACCGGCGGCGGCCGTAACCCGGTTTTTCCGTCTCAAAAACGTTGGATTTCGTCAAGTTAGCCCGAGCTTTCAGCAGGTGCTTTGGCGATGTTGCCAAAATCCTGGCTTCTGTTCTTGTTTCCAGGGTTCGATATTCGGCCCCAATATCGGCCAGATAGTCGATGGCCGCCGTCGTCCCCGCCAGCCCCTCGTGGTTCTTGGTACCTGTTTCGAACTTGTGCGGCGGCACGTCTTCGGCCGGGCGCACCTTGTAGACGCGCAGTTGGTCCAGCAGCTCGTAGCGGCCGTAGAGGACACCCAAGTGAGGTGCGAAAAACTTGTATTGTGGGACACGAAACACAGAATGGTTGCGTCTTAACCGCCCGGTTGGTGCTGCCAGGCTAGGCGCAAGATGATGCCTGATCAAACCGGGTTCCCCATCAGCTTAAATGGAGGCTATTGACTGTGCTATCTGACGCTACTTGTGTTCTACGATCTCCATGACCTATCTAGGAATACCGCCGCTCAGTTGTCGCTCGATCACTTCTAAGGTAGAATAGGGTAGTCCAGGGAGCAACAAGGCTTTCAGGAAGGTGCGGAATGAACGTTCAAAAGAATCTAATAACGTCTGATCCAGCTATCATGATGGGCAAACCGGTTGTTGCCGGCACCCGAATCACTGTTGAGCTTATTCTGGAAAAACTCGCTGCAGGTGAAACCCCGGAGCAAATCCTGGAAGCTCATCCTCGTTTAGCATCAGAGGCGATTCAAGCCGCGCTAGCTTTTGCTGCTGAAGCGTTACGTGCCGATGTAGTTTATCCAATTACTGAGGCAGCATGAATTTTCTGGTCGACGAAGGTGTAGACCGACAGATTGTGGACAAGCTTCGCCAGGATGGTCACTCTGTGTTGTACATTGCCGAGATGGCACCCGGCATTGCGGACGATGAAGTATTGAAGATCGCCAATGAACAAGGTGCTTTGTTGTTGACCAGCGACAAGGATTTTGGCGAGTTGGTGTATCGCCAAGGGCGATTAACGTCTGGCGTGATTCTCATACGACTGGCCGGGTTATCACCCATTCAAAAGGCGGAGATCGTAACCTCAGCCATCGGCCAGCATTCTGACGAATTATCGAGCGCTTTTGCCGTAGTGACACCGGCTGCTGTTCGAATTCGCCGGGCTAATAATTAGAAGGTCAACAGGGTCTGCGAAGGACCTGGTGCATTGGAATCGATCGGCAGTTTCTTTCAACCTCAATAGTGCTAAGCCAGTTCGCTGACCACAGTCAACAATCGATCAATTTCCCCCGTCGTGTTGTAATGGGCGATGCCCACGCGCACCATACCGCCACTCTCCTCAACCCCCAGCCGCTCGGTGACGGCCAGCGCGTAGTAGTTGCCATCCCACACAAAGATGCCCTCACCTCCTAGCCGCTCAGCCACCTGGCGCGGCGTGTAGCCTTCCAGCGTAAAGGCAACCGTCGGCGCGCGCTGGTCGAAGCGGACCGGGTCGGTAATGCCGTAGACGGTGACGCCGGGGATGGCCGCCAACCCAGTGATCAGACGCTCGGCCAGCGGTCGCTCATAGGCACGGATGGCGGCTAT
>JAUVPY010000042.1 GCA_030598425.1 Anaerolineae bacterium | reverse complement strand
TCACCGATCCGCAGTTCGGTCTCCCCACCGACGGCGATACGCAGGCGCTGGCGAGCGCCGCCACACGAGCAGGGCAAGCAGAAACTGCTCTAACCGGCGCACCCTACCACTATCACGTGCCTATGAATCGCTTTAAGGACCGATTGCCCATCATTGGCTTTGCTCCATCCCCACCCCCATTGCCAGAAACAGCCTTGCTCCCTCTCGAGGATACGGTGGCGGTCGAGAGTACCTGGCTCGTGACCATCGGGCTTGCGCCTGCCGCACCAAACAACGCGACCGAACAATGGCTCACGTTCAATGCTTTCAAGGCCAACGAAAAATGGTTTGACGACGTGCGCCTGGTGTGGTATGGTGCTGAAGAGCCTAGCGTCACGCGCCCGATAGGCGCCACATTAGGCGAAGAGCTGCATTTGGTGAGCATTAGCGTCGCCGAAACAGTCCAGCCAGGCCAAGTGCTGCCTGTAGAATCTGTTTGGCTGCCGCTCCAGAAGCCCAGCGTCGACTACAACCTGTTCCTTCAACTACTTGCCGCTGATGGCGCGCTGGTCGCCCAAAGCGACGGCCCACCCAACGGTGGCTACACCCCTACCTCCACCTGGCCTCCGGGTAAGGAAGTTTCAGATCGTCACGGAGTGGCCCTGCCCGCTGAATTGCCCGCCGGGAATTACCAACTGATCGCAGGCATGTATGACCCAAATACCGGCAAGCGGTTGTCCGTGGATCAAGATCGCGATTTTGTGGAAATGGGCTCCGTTGCGGTAGAATCTCCCAGTCGATGAAACTATCAAACCGGGCACAAAAACTGATTATATATAGTCTAATGCTGCTGGCCTTCCTATTGAGGGCCTACCAGCTTGGCGCCCAGAGCTACTGGATTGACGAAGCCTGGACAGCTTACTGGGCGCACTTCTCTTTCGGTGAGATATGGCATCTGTTGCGGACCACAGAGCCTTTGCCTCCCTTTTACCATCCTTCCACCATCTATTGGGTGAAGTTGGCAGGCGACAGTGAATACGCTTTGCGCTTTTATTCCCTGGTGTTTGGCGTGATGGCGGTGCCCCTCACCTATCGCGTCGGCAAGGATCTGGGCGATAGCCGGCTGGGATTGTTGGCAGCCCTGTTTATGACTGTGGCCCCTTATCAGGTGTGGCATTCGCAAGAGGCACGTATGTACAGCGTCCTTACCGCGGCCGCTGCTATGAGCGTGTGGGGCTTTATCAACCTGTGGCAACGGGGCGGCTGGCGCTGGTGGCTGGTCTACGTAGTGGGTACAGTATGGGCCATCATGAACCATTATCACGGTCTCGTGCTCATCGGTATGCAGGGTCTTTTTGTGCTGCTTACCTGGCGTCGTCGCTGGCGAAGCGGTCGGTTCATGGCCTGGGCAGGCGGGCTAGCGGCCATTCTCCTGGTATGCGGGTCCTGGCTCCTTGTCGGCGGTAGCCTGTTGCTACGTTATGACAACTGGATTGTGCAAACTCCCCTTTGGGATACGTATATCCGCAGCGCCATTGCCTACAGCGTTGGAGAGCTTGTCCCTCGCTCACAAGCTATACCCCTGACGCTTGTGTTTGCAGCAGTTTACGTTCTCGGGCTGATCTACGTCACCCGTCGCTCCTGGGGGTCGTGGCGTGGGTCGGAGGTGCTGATATTGTTGCTGGCCTTCACCATTGCTCCCAACCTCGCTGCCTGGATTTACGGTGAGATTCGCACCCCGGTCTATTTTGAACGATACCTGATCCCAGTACAGATTGGTTTCTTACTGGCAGTCTCCGCTGGCGTGTTGGCGGTGGCCGATAGCCTCCGCAAACGTCTTAGCCGGGGCGGACCTGTCATAGCCGGCCTTTTAACAATGCTGCTGTTAGGGATTAGCGGTTGGGTCCTCGGCCACCACTACGCCGACCCGGTCTACGCCAGACCCGACTGGCGACAGGTGGCTCACACCATCCAGAGCTTTGAACTACCGGGAGATGCAGTCATCATCACCGGCGACGGAGGCGAAAAGGCCTTCGATATCTACTACCAGGGCGATCTGCCCGTTTACATTGATTTTAATGCGCCGGTTCCTCCCGAAAACCAGGCCCGCCAGGTAATGAACAACATTGCAGCCAACCACGACCGAATTTGGTACAGCCCCTATGGCGTAAACATTGATCCCGTTTTGGAGGGCTGGCTCGGCACCAACGCCTATCCCGCCTGGCAAAGCTGGCTCGGTCGCAAGCGGCTGGCGCTGTATGGCAGCAGCCTCGGCGTCACTGAACGCCTCGAACGGCTCAACGCTACCTTCACCGATTCACCAGGACAAGCACTGACATTGAAGAGCGTAGCGATGCCGGCCGAAACTGTCGCTGCCGGCGATGTGCTTCCATTAAGTCTCACCTGGCTGGCCGCCACCGACCTAGAGAAGGACTACAAACTCTCCCTACGATTGGGTAACGGGCAAGGTGATGTCTTTGCCCAGAGTGACTGGCCGCCATTGGCTGCGACCGGAGGCACGTCTACCTGGGCGCCCAATCAATCAATCACCGACCGCCGGGGGCTGTGGTTACCTCCCGACATCACACCCGGCGACTACGACTTACAACTGGTCGTTTACGACCCAACCTCGGGCCGCCCCCTCGGCCAGCCGGCGACCGTCCGCGGTCTCAAAGTAGGTCCAGCTCAGACCGTGGTCCCAGTCGAGGTGTTGCCCCTCCCCAACCCTGTTCAGCAGACTCTGGACGAGTTAGAATTGGTCGGCTACGCCCTGCCAGAAAGTGTAAGACCAGGAGAAGAGATGTGGCTCTGGCTCTATTGGCAGGCCGCCGATGACCAGCTCCCTGCGCCGGAAACCACCCTCCGCTTAAGCCTGACAAGCGAAGGGGAGACTGTCTCCGCCGAATTTCCCCTGGTAGACTCGGTTGGCCCCCTGGACTCGTGGCAACCTGGCCAGGTGCGACGAGCCGTCTATCACTGGCGCACCAGCCCCCGCCTGCCGGGCAATCAAGCCGAGGTTAGCGCAGCGCTCCTTACAGAGGCAGGGCAAATCCAAGCAGAGACGACTCTGGCCTCAATCGAGCTAGAATCACGCCCCCGCCAGTTTGAGGCCCCTCCCATTGCACACCAAACAGCCGTGTTCTTTGAGAACCCACCCCTGATTGGATTAATTGGCTTCGATCTGACTACGAGCGAGCTTGCACCTGGCGATGATCTGCGAGTAACCCTCTACTGGCAAGCCGAAGGTGAAATGGAAAAAAATTACACGGTATTTGTGCAGTTACTCAACAGTGACTGGCAGGTGGTAGCTCAAGAGGATTTGCAGCCACAGGCGGGCGCCGCGCCAACCACCACCTGGCTACCCGGCGAGATTCTGACAGATCCGCACACGCTACCCTTGCCCGGTCAGCTACCTGCGGGGGATTACCGACTCATCACCGGTATGTATGAGCCGGCTACCGGCAGACGGATGTCCATCTCGACGGGCGGCGATTTCGTCGATTTGGGAACGGTGACAATTCGATGACCTCAATCGAGACCTCATCCGACTCAGCACATCAATCCCGCCCCTTTGTAGAAACGGCACCTTTACTTCGTTGGTGCCGCTACGATTGGGCTGTTCTGGCCCTGTTGGCAGTGTTGACGGTCCTCTTCTTCTGGCGCCTCCTGACTCCTAACCTGGCCGACCGCGCCAGTTTCCCACCTGGCGACTTCTCATACCAATTCTGGGCCTTTTCCACGTTCGAGGCGCGGGAGCTCTCCGCCGGGCGACTGCCATTGTGGAATCCCTACACCTATTCAGGCGCCCCCTTCTGGGCCGATATTCAGAGCGCGGTTCTCTATCCGCTCAGCCTCCTGACGCTTATCCTTTCGGGCCCGTGGGGCTTTTCTTTCTTCGCGCTGGAAGTAGAAGCTGTCGTCCACTTCTGGCTGGCGGGAACCTTCACCTATTTGTTCGTTCGGCGCTTGACCCGTCATCGAGCTGCAGCACTGTTTTCCGCGATTGTGTTTACATTTGGCGGCTACCTCACCGGTTACCCCAGCCAGCAGCTTGCTGTATTGGAAACGGTCACGTGGCTGCCCCTGATGCTCTTCTTCACGGATCGGGCATTGGTAGACCGGTCGGGCGACACATCTTTTCTCCAGCCCAGTCTTCTCGATGCGTTGGCGGCTGGAGTGATTCTGGGGCTGGCCCTGCTGGCTGGTCACCCGCAGAGCGCAATGTTCCTATTCTACACATTCGTACTCTACGCCATATTCCTGATTTTGGCTTACAGGAGACGCCACGACAAACCAGCAAATCAACACACGGGCCCATCAACAAGCCAGGTTGCGAAGCGGCCCCCTACTCCCCGCTTCGCGTCCTTACTCCTTACTCCCCTACTGATACTCTTCACCGGCCTGGGGCTTGCGGCGATCGCCTGGCTACCAGGGCTGGAGTACTTGCGATTGTCCGTACGGGCGGCCGGGATATACGAAAAAATGTCCGGGGGCTTCCCTCTATACGACCCAATTCAGATGCTCCTACCCGGCTCAGTCAGCTTTTACTCGCCATTGTACGTGGGAGTGCTGCCGCTATTGCTGGCAGTGTGGGCGGCCCTGGCGCTGCGCCGTCGGGAGACGATCTTTTGGGGGGTGCTGGCGGCCGGCGCCTTCTTGCTTTCTTTTGGTGGTGAGACGTTTCTCTACTCACCTTTCTACCTGGTGGTGCCCGGCTTCAGCGTCTTCCGCGGGCAAGAGCGAGCTGCCTTTATCGTCAGCTTCGCGCTGGCAGTATTGGCAGGATACGGATTCAAATACCAAATAGCAAATGGCAAATCCCAAAGTTCAAGATTCAGATCAGCGGTGGGGTGGCTGTTGATTGGCGCAATCGGGCTGGACGTCTTGTTCTTCTATGCACTGAATAACGCCGGCTGGCAGGACGACAGTCCCTTCAATGCTCTGCTAAGCCAGAGCATATGGCTGACAATCATTCTGGCGCTGACGTGGGGGGTGATGCAGATTGCCAGATACTGGAAGCAGCGAAAGCCTCCGGCCGACTCCAACCAAGAGAGAGGGCGAGGACCAAGAAATGCTTCCAATGCATTTCTGGCCATCTGCTTTTTGCTAATCGCCACGCTCGATCTGTTCACCGTCAATTGGAGGACCAACATCCATCCATCCCTGCCTGAGGAACAAACAGCCGTGCCAACAGCCGTCCAGGCGATCAGACAGGACGCCTCGACAGATGGGGTCTTTCGTGTTTATAACGAGTTCCGCATCTACGATAACTACGGTGTACCTTACGAACTCGAAGATGCCTGGGGCGCCAGCCCGCTGCGCCTGGCCCGCTATGACGAGATGTACCGCTCGCTGCGTATGGAGCGCGTTTGGGAGCTGCTCAATACGAAATACGTCATCACCTGGCGGGAGGAACTATACGCGCCATCAGAGATCATTTATCAGGAACCAGCCGGCGATGACGTGACCTACGTCCATCGGCTGGACCAGGTAGCCCCACGCGCGTGGCTCGTATATCAAGCTCAAGAGGTAGATGAGGACGAGGCATTAGCTCAGCTTGACGCCGTTGACTTTGAACCGGCCCAGGTGGCTCTAGTACCACCTGGTACCGCCCTATCCCTGGAACCCCCGGATGGGGAAGAGAAAGGGTACGTGGAAATCCTCGACCGAACGCCCAACTCTTTGGTCTTGCGTGTCTCAACACCCAGCGACGGGTTGCTCGTATTGAGCGAGGTCTATTATCCGGGCTGGCGGGCCACTGTTAACGAGCAGACCGCCCCGATCGTGAGAGTGGACTATGCTCTGAGAGGCGTGCCGGTCCCCGCCGGGCAACATCGTGTAGAATTCTTTTTCCGACCAGCAACGTTTGCGTGGGGAGCCGCCATCAGTGGAATAACACTGGGTATAGTGGCCATCGCGGGTTTTGGGATCTGGACGCGCCGAAATCGCAGAAGGCGCGACGAGCGAAGAGAGATCCACCAATAGATTAGATTATGGAACGGGACTATCCACCACTCAAGCACCACTATTATCGCCTGATTCTGGTCGGCATCTTGCTCTTGTCGTTTGCGCTGCGCGTTTACCGGCTGGGATACCACAGTCTACGCGGCGATGAAGGCTCGACATACGTCTTCGGCACCGAATCGTTGACTGAGTTGATCGAGTTTCTGAGAGTCACCGAGTTCCACCCTCCGCTGTATTACACACTTATGCATAGCTGGATCGCCTGGACAGGCGGCACTGAATTCGCACTAAGATTCACTTCAGCCGTTACCGGCGTCCTGCTAGTTGCCTCGGTAGCTGCTCTAGGGCGATTGCTGCTCGATGTCAGGTTGGGCGTAATAGCCGCCTTTCTAGTCGCCGTCAACCCATATCAAGTCTTTTATGCTCAGGATGCTCGCTCCTACCCGTTGGTGACGCTGCTGGGTGTGTTGGCCACGATCAGCCTGTGGCACGCCTTAAACCATGAGCGCTGGCGTGACTGGATCATATATGGACTACTCGTGCTGGGGGCTATGTACACCCACTACTCCGCCGCGCTGATAGTCATCTTCCAAGGCATGTTCGTCACATGGGACAGTCTGCATCAGCGGAGATTCCCACGGCAGTACGCGGTCGTAGGCATCGCTGCCGGGCTGCTATTCTTGCCCTGGTTCTTGTCCATTCAACAACTCTTGACTGATTATCGCGGATATGGCGAAAGGGTGAGTATTACCGACTCCCTGTGGCGTCCGCTAACGGCCTTCGCGGGAGGACAATTCTTGAAGTCTGAAATCGCCTTGGGGAACGCGTTTTTCTTCTTACCCTTCCTGTGTCTAGGAATCGTAGGCTTGTGGGTGAAACGCCGGTCGGCTGCCCTGTTGATGCTGCTTTACCTCTTAGTACCGCTGATTGGCGTATACATCGCATCTCAATTCAAACCGGTCTTCGACGAACGTTACTTGATCATAGCCAGCCCCGCTTTTTACCTACTGATCGGCGCAGGTTTAGTATGGCTGCTGGATCTCCGGCGCACGTGGCTGGCGGCAGCATCATTGATGATTGTGGCTGCATTGCTGTTATCAGGAGGGGTGGCTCTTTCCAACTACTACTTCAACCCTCGGTTCGCCAAGAGCCCGCCGTGGCGCGAAGTATTGGATTACATCGCTCATAAAGCACGTCCAGAGGACGCCTTAATCTATACAGCACCATTGCCAACGATCCAGTATTATAATAGGAACCGCCTCCCGGCTTACCTGGTCATTCCTCGCGGGCCTGTGACCTCACTCACCGAGGCAACGGACGAGCTGCAACATGTATTTGAGGATTACGCGCGCGTCTGGCTGATTCCGGCCGCGCCGGGCGATTGGCCCGTCTCACACCAGGTGGAACCCTGGTTGGATCGGCATAGCGCGCGTCTGGATCAAACCTTCTTCCGGATCGTCCATATTGGCCTTTACGAATCCCCTGCGGCGTTTTTCGACGCAACGGAGCCACAAACCGCAGTCTTCGCGGACGGCCTTCATCTGACCGGATTTCGCCTGGGGGATGGGGAATCTCCGATGACCCTGGAAGCAGGCGAAGCGATTCCCCTGACGCTGGTATGGTATGCCGAGCATTCGCCGACGAAGGCCTATACGGTCTTCACTCACCTCGTCGACTCAGATGGGACGCTCTGGGGACAATGGGACAATCCGCCCGTTTGGGGAACCTATCCTACCACTGAATGGGCCACCGGCGAGACTGTGTTCGACCAATATCTAATTCCTGTGGAAGAAGACACGCCTCCCGGTGAGTATCATCTGCTGGTCGGTTTGTACGATCCTATTTCAGGCGACCGCCTCCCGGTGGTTAATGAGCGCGGAGAGCCAATTGGTGACCAATTTCAGCTGGGGCAAAAAGTCACTATTCGATGAATGATCAAACCCATTACTACTTTTCCTCGATCATAAGAATATGAACGAGACGGTTAGAAAAACCTCCAGCACCAAGCGAGCTAGTCTCGTCTGGGTGTTGGCCTTGCTGATAACACTGGCTGCCTTCTTCACACACTTGTATCGCCTGGGTAACCTCTGGCCAGTCCCGTACTTCGACCCAGCCTACAATGGCTTAGACGCACTGCGCGTCATCCGGCGAGGCGTGACCCCGATCTTTTTCCCCACGAATGGGGGACGAGAGCCGCTCTTCATTTACTTGCAGGCCTTCGCAATCCGTAGCCTGGGGGCGAACAGCTTCGCCCTGAGGCTACCTGGCGCGCTGGCGGGGGCATTGACTGTCCCCCTGCTGTATGGTTTTGCCCGGACCCTCTTGACCAATGAAAAGGGTCCGCTGTCGAGGTGGGTACCAGCCTGGGCGTCATTGGGGCTGGCCCTGTCAGTATGGGGTGTGAGCCAAACCCGCGCAGGCCTGCGGGCGGCGATCCTGCCCTTGATCTCGGTAGGTGTGATGTGGCTCTTCGTGATTGGCTGGCGAAAGGTCAGCCTGCCCTGGCTGGCGGCAGCCGGAGCATTGCTGGGGCTGAACGCTTACACTTATACGGCAGCCCGGTTTCTCCCCATCGTACTGATCTTGGTTGTCCTCCCTGATCTCCTGACCAAGCCAGACGCGAATGAACCTTCTCGCCCCAAACGTTGGCTGGGGCTTGGTGTCCTGGTCCTGGCATCCGTCATCGTCTTTGCCCCTCTAGGATGGTACTATGTGCGTCATCCGGCAATGTTCGATGAGCGCGCGGCCAGTGTGATGGTTTGGAACGTGTTAGAACCTGACTCCGGCGCAACGCTGGTCGGGGAGCTAGCGCTGAGTGTATGGCGAACCCTGTTCTGGTTTGTAAGACTGCCCCTGCCACTCTTTCTCGGCCTGGTAGCCGGGCTAAGCTACGCGCTGCCTCGCTTCCGCCAATTCGAGTACCGCTTACTGCCTATCTGGTGGCTGATCATGCTGTTGCCCGCTGTGCTGACCACCGAGACCCCTCATCTTCTGCGGTCGCTGGGAGCGGCCCCACCAGCCTACTTATTGATCGGACTGGGCTTGGCCGCCATCGCTACTTGGCTCATGCGTCGCTGGCCGGTCTCTTCAAACGTCGTCCTAATCTCCGGGCTGTTGATCATCACTCTCAGCAGCTTGCCTGCACTCTGGCATTACTTCCACCCTACCACGCGCGACCCGCGGGCTGGGACTGGGACCCAGGCACTGGTGAATGTCGTGAGAACCAGAGCCCAAAATGAGATCGTTTATCTGCCCCTCTCGGCCTACGCCGACCCAAGTCTGCGCTTCTTGCTGGCAAGCGAGTTCGAGAGGCAGGCGGACTGGGCGATTGCACCATCGGCCGGCCCCTTCAGGCTAATTCAACCCGCTGAAGGTCCCGACTCGCCGGCCGTGGTTCGCCTCTCACCCGACGGCCGGATCACCCTGCTTCCGTCACTGAGGCCTGACGGACAGAAAACTCTCCACAAGGCCATCCCCAGCGACCAACCGATTACAGATCGAAACGGAACCGTCGTCGGATATGAGGCCCTGCTTCCCTCGTCGGACGACCCCGCTCTCCATTTGAGGCAAGCCGACTTCCCCACCGGCGCAGCCGTAGTTGACCTGGCTGATCTGGTTGGCTATAGCCTTGACAGCACGACGAAGGTTGGTTCCCCCAATCATCTTGTGCCGGGTAGCTCGTTTTGGATCACAACCTTCTGGCAGGCATATGGCGGGGCCAGTGAAGACTATGACTTGCTGATCCGCTTGATCGATGACGCGGGACGCCAGTGGGCACAGGCCGATGGTCCACCGCTTGAAGGAGCCTATCCGACCAGTATGTGGCAACCCGGCGAAAGATTGGCCGATGTGCGCTTGCTGTGGGTGGACCCTAAGGCTCTACCTGGTCGTTACTGGCTGGTCGCAGCTATCTACGATTACGGCACCGATTCGCGTCTGCCTGTATCAGGCAGCTCCACACGCGACACGATCTATCTTGCTCCACTGAAAGTGCCGCTACCGTCAGTAGCCGAGCCACCCGATGGTGTACAGTCTCAGGCAGCGCAGTTCGGTGAGGTAGCCCAACTGCTTGGCTACCAACTTTCTACCCAGCCGTCCGAGTTTACCCTTACCCTCTACTGGCAGGCCGATGTTCCAGACCACGTCGACTACACCGTCTTCGTCCACGTGCTGGACGAAGCAGGCCAATTGGCAATGGGACGGGACAACCAACCCGTGAATGGAAGCTACCCGACCGGTATTTGGGAACCAGGGGAGATAGTGCCTGACGAATACACTTTCAACACGAGTGATCTGCCGCCTGGCGAATATCAGCTCGAAATAGGAATGTATGTGCTGGAGACGGGTGAACGTCTGTCCGTCAACGTGCCTAACGGAACACAAGACCCAGCCCGCCGCCTGTTGTTGACCACCCCGGTCGAGGTGCGATAAACGTGGCGCAAAGCTCCAAGGGTCCAGACCAATTATTGAGTGCCGGACGCAGCCACTTGGGTTTGCTCGCCTTGCTGGCAGTCTATCTGGGTGTGACGTTGATATACAGTCAGCTCAAGCCCCTGGGCGAGGCCCCTGATGAGATCGCCCACATGGACCTTATTCGCTTCATCGGCAAGGAAGGCTATCTGCCCCGCAGT
>JAUVPY010000476.1 GCA_030598425.1 Anaerolineae bacterium | reverse complement strand
GGTCTGGGCGTGGCCCTCCACGGACACCCAGGCGCTACTGGGCGTGGGCACAGGTGTCGGCGTTGGCGTCAGTGTGAATATAGGAATGAGGATCTGGACGATCTCTATCAGCGGCCGTGGGGTGGGCCTGGGGAACGCTGATGTGGGCTGCGTGAGGGCAGCGCCAGCCTGGGCGGGAGCTGCGGGCGAGCGGGCGATTGTCCAGAGCGACGCCAACCCGACCAAGGCGGCCACCAAAACGAAGCCAGCCACCAAGCGAATGGGTTGGCGCGAAAAGGCCGGCAGCCGGCTCGCGGACCAGCCGATCTGTCTTGGCGGCGAGGTTGGCGTGCGTCGCCGCGCCCAACGGACGGCCTCCCGCGCCTGCGGGTGCCTGGGGTGTGCGTCCACCAGCTGTGCCAGGTAGTTGAGGCTTGCCTGGCCGTCTTTGGCCAGGTAAACCATCCACAAGAGCGCCTGATCGTTGGTGGGGTCGTGGCGCAGCGCCGCTTTGAACAATCGGCGTGCCTCGTCTTCGTTCTTCTCACGGGCGGCCGCCTCTGCTCGCTCCAGCAAAAGCGAGCCACCGTCCACGCGATTGAACGACAACGTATCAGTGCCGCTCACGCCGTTGCCTCTTGCAACATCATAACCAACTCGCTCAATACCATTGCGGTAGCGCCCCACACCTTGTGGCCGTATACGTCGAAAAATGGAACTTCCACGGCTGTGCCGCGCAATGTCCATTCCTCCCACTTGACCGTAGCCGGGTCGAGCAACAGCGATAGGGGAGTTTCGATCAACTCGGCCACCTCCCTGGGATCGGGCTCAAAGCTGGGCCGGGCGGGTGAATACGCCACGAACGGGTTGATGAGAAAGCCGCTGGGGGGGATATAGAGCGGTGAGAGTCGGCCCAGAACCTCCAGCGTGTCTGGACACGCCTCGAGTTCTTCGCACGTCTCGCGCAGGGCCGTGGCCTGCAGCGATTCGTCCCCTTCGCGCGCACCGCCGGGCAGCGATATCTGACCTTTGTGGCTTTCCACTGTTTCGGTACGGCGGGTCAGCGGGAAGGCTATTTGTCCATCATGAGGATAAAATAGCACCAGCACGGCCGCTTGTTTCGGCTCCAGGGGCGGTTGGCGATTCTGGAGGTCCTCCGCTCGATACGCCGGTGCCATTCGCAATTGCGCTGGCAGCCCTGGAAGCGGGCAGGCCATAGCGCGGCGCACCTCTTTTATGTCCCATGGCTTGGTTTCTTGGTCGCACATCGCGCCAATTATACCGCAGGAGGGGAGACAAGGGAAGCTTGGGTTGGCTGGACAAATCCGAAATGATACATTATAATTCGGCGGGCTTGGCGAGACTCTAAGGCCCTATCTTTTGCTAACGTCATGGGAGAAATTCAGGAATGGACTTACGTCGGAGAGGCCCGGTAGTGGCCATAGGTATTGTGGCAGTTTCTCTTATGCTCATCATGACCACTCGATTTGTGTTGGGTGAAGGAAACCAGGTGAATGGAGCATTTGAATTTGTCCAGGTGCAGTCGCCAGGGCCGGATGTTGCGGCCGGACGACCGCCAATCAATTGGCCCGGCCAGCGACCGGTGTCTGAGTCCAGCGAAGCGCGTCTGACTAGCGAGCCCTTCGGTCAATCAGCTTCATTGGGTTCCGACTACGCTAATTGCCGGTTTGGCGTAGGGGTTGTACGCAACCCTATAAACATGTACACTGACGTTGATGCTCTACGCCTCGGATGGTACCTTAATTGGAGAACAAACTCAAATCCGCTGACGCCATATGGCATCGAATATGTTCAGACCATCCGCTTGTCTCAGCCCAGAGCCGGGGATGGTAGCTATTTGCCCACTTATGCTGTTACGCCCCCCTTGACTGAGGAAGGGCTGGGGTCTCTGCTTGACGCTTCCCCTGGCGCCATTTGGACGGTTGGCAATGAGCCTGACATATGGTCACAGGACGGCATTACGCCGGACATATACGCCGAGGCCTACCATGAGGTTTATCATTTCATCAAATCCCGTGATCCGTCAGCGCTTGTCGCTATCGGTGCTGTGGTTCAGCCGTCCCCGGTGCGCCTTTTGTACCTGGATATGATCCTCGATCATTATGCTGAAACGTTTGGCAGCGCGATGCCCGTTGATGTTTGGAACATTCACATGTACAGTATTCGAGAGGTCGAGGGGTCTTGGGGAGCGCAGCTCCCACCCGGCGTCGATTCTGACCTGGGAATTGATTATCCCGTGGAAGCTCATGGCAATATCACAGTCTTTTCAGAGTTTGTTGGCGAATTTCGTCGCTGGATGACCGATCACAGACAACAGAACAAGCCCTTGATAATTTCGGAGATGGGTGTTTTGATGCCCGAGTGGTGGCAACCAATATTCGATGAGGCCCGAGTAAAGCAGTTCATGAACGAGTCTTTTGACTACCTCTTGTCCGCGACCAATCCCGATACGGGCTATCCGGCCGATGACTACCGTTTAGTACAAAAGTGGAACTGGTTCAGCCTGGACGATGATACAGTAGATGCAACGGGCGCCTTGCGTTGGAACGGAATGCTTTATAACTCGGAAACACACCTACCCACGCCATTCGGAGACGAATTTGCGCGTTATACTGGCCAAATCTTACCTACGGTAGACCTGGTAGCGGCTGACATTGGGCAACAGCCAGTGGTAGCCTATAGCCCGACAAGCCCTGT
>JAUVPY010000066.1 GCA_030598425.1 Anaerolineae bacterium | reverse complement strand
CGATTTCACCATCGAGGTACGAGGCGATTCCAATCTGGTGCTACGCCAGGTGCGCGGCGAGTGGAAGGCAAAAAACGAGCGCATGCGCCATCGGCGCGACATCGTGCGCAGCCTGTTGTCTCGCTTCGGCGGGTACCGCCTGGTAGAGCAGCCGCGTGACGAGTCGGTTAAAGTGCTGGGACATTAACTGTGTCAATCGTCGTTTGATGACATGATGAGGGGGATTACTGCGGTCAAGACCTGAAACACATCCATTGTCGGTGAAGGGTGAACCGAACCACTATCGTTGTGCCGGTGATCAGGAAAGGTGGAAATGTCTCGATGGTGAGGTACATTGTCCCAGCGGGCCACTGAGGTCCCATCGGCTCTCTGAAGATGGTAGCGGTACTTAGAACGCTCGATATTTGGCTCGGTAATAACGTATTCGGCGATGTGTAGCTCAAAGCCACCGCTTAGTTTCAACATACCACGGATGTAGCACTCGTTTGCCACAATTTCATCGAAGCTCACGTCCGAGGCAGTTACGTGGGGTGCTTCACCAATTGTGGCCTGCATACTATGATAGTATTCGCGTGCGGTCACACGGAGACCCCACTCAGAATGCGATAACGTCGCTCCCACAGGTCCAAGCCGCGCTTGGCCGCATACCAGTCAAAAAAGCTTGCATCGTCGCCTAGCACACCTGCGTCAAATCGCGCCAAGAACTCATCGGAAGACATATTATGTCTGTTCTCGAAATCTTGGCATTTCTCTTCGTAATAGTCCCGTCGCAGTCTGGCTTGTTCCGTCTCGGCGCGAAGTGCATAGTCCACCACATCACGCACTTCGGACTCTGGAAACTCTGAACGGCCGATTTTTAGGGGAATATCCATTGGCGACCTATCCTTTCGTAGCCAACGTTTAGTACCTCATAATCGCTGTAATCAAATGTCTCAAGTCGATTATACTCTAAGTCTAAACATCCGACAATCAATCATCTCAACGTGTAGGAGGAGATAGATGCCGTTTAAAGAAGTACCTGCCCAGGTGGACTTCCCCGCGCAGGAGCGGGAAGTGCTGGACTTCTGGAAGGAAACGGGTGCCTTTCATAAGCTGCGTAAGCTGCATAAGGGGCAGCCGCACTGGTCCTTCATTGACGGGCCGATTACGGCCAACAATCCAATGGGCATCCATCATGGGTGGGGACGTGCCTATAAGGACCTCTACAATCGCTACTGGACGATGCGTGGTCGAGAGTTGCGCTACCAGAACGGTTTTGACTGTCAGGGACTATGGGTCGAGGTGGAGGTTGAGAAGGAACTCGGCTTCACGTCCAAGAAGGATATCGAGGACTACGGTCTGGATCGTTTTGTGCGTAAGTGCAAAGAGCGTGTGTTGCGCTACGCCGCCGTGCAGACGGAGCAGTCTGTCCGGCTTGGCTATTGGATGGAATGGGACGACCCCGACCGCCTGCGCTGGCTGGCCGAGAAACTGATGGAGGATCCGTCGCACGTCGCGACGGTAGAGGGAACCCAAGGGCCAGTCACTGACACAGTGGAGCGGATCGTCGGGCGACTGGGTATGCCAGAGTTGGAGTATAGCTATTTTACCTTTGCCACCGAAAACAACTATATGATCTGGACCTTCCTCAAAAAGTGTTGGGAGAAGGGCTGGCTATATCGCGGCGCTGACGTAATGCCCTGGTGCCCGCGCTGCGCCACCGGCATCAGCCAGCACGAAATCGTCACCGACGGCTACGTGGAGATGACACACCCCGGTGTAACCCTGCGCTTCCCGCTGCGTGGCCGAGAGAAGGAATCGCTGCTGGTGTGGACCACCACGCCCTGGACGCTGACCAGCAATGTCGCGGCCGCCGTCGGTCCAGATTTGACCTATGTCAAAGTGAAGACTATTCCTGAGCCAAGCCATAGGAACGGCGACGAAGTGCTGTACTTGTCGAAGGGCACGCTGCATATGCTGAGGGGTGACTACGAAGTGTTGGAGGAGATGCCCGGCACTGCTCTGGAAGGCTGGACCTATGACGGGCCCTTCGACGACCTGGAAGCAGCTCAGCAGGCAGGCGGACGCACCGACTTGAAAGAACTCGTCCGCGACGTGCGGGAGAGCGCCGTCGAAGCCCACCGTGTCATCCTGTGGGACGAGGTGGGCGAGACGGAAGGCACCGGTATCGTGCACATCGCGCCTGGCTGTGGTGCTGAGGACTTCGCGTTGGGGGTAGAACACCAATTCCCACTGGTCGCGCCGCTAGACGACGAAGGCTATTTTGTCCACAAGTTCGGCTGGCTGACCGGCAAACACGTCTCTGGGGTGACGGAGCCGATATTCGAGGACTTACGAAACAAGGACCTGGTATATCGTATTGAGGATTACACCCACCGTTACCCGGTCTGCTGGCGCTGCAAAACCGATTTGGTCTTCCGCTTGGTGGATGAGTGGTTCATCAGCATGGGGCCGGTTTACGACAAACCGCGTGAGCAGCTAACCCAAGAGGAAAAAGATCGCAGCCTTCGCTACCAAATCATGGATGTGGTAGACCAGATCCGCTGGATCCCTGAGTTTGGTTATGCCCGGGAGATGGACTGGCTGCGTAATATGCACGATTGGATGATCAGCAAGAAACGCTACTGGGGATTGGCGCTTCCCTTCTGGGAGTGTCCGGGCTGCAATCACTACGAAGTCATCGGCGATGAGATGGAGTTGAAGGAGCGCGCTGTCGAAGGCTGGGACGCGTTCGATGGTCACACGCCCCATCGCCCATACATCGACGCGGTCAAAATCGAATGTACTCAGTGTGGTGGGCTGATGAGCCGTATCCTCGACGTGGGCAATCCTTGGCTAGATGCTGGTATCGTCAGCTTCAGCACGTTGCGCTATCGCAGCGATCCCGACTACTGGCGTAAGTGGTATCCGGCCCACTGGATCAGCGAGTCCTTCCCTGGCCAGTTCCGGAATTGGTTTTATAGCCTGCTGGCAATGGCCACTGTTATCGACAGGAGCCCTCCCTTCCTGGAGAACTTCGGCTACGCCACGTTGTTTGCCGAGGATGGACGGCCGATGCACAAGAGCTGGGGCAATGCCATTGAATTCAACGACGCCGCCGACAAAATGGGCGTGGACGTGATGCGTTGGCTCTACTGCGCCCAGAAGCCCGAGAACAACCTGCTCTTTGGCTATAGCCGCGCTGACGAGGTGCGCCGCCAGTTCCTGATCCCGCTGTGGAACGTCTACAATTTTTTCGTCACCTACGCCAACCTCGACGGCTGGGAACCATCACGCGAGGGGTTCGTGCCTGGGACACCTGAGGGACCCACTCCGAGCAGCGACAACCCGCTCGACCGGTGGATACTGGCGCGGATCAACCAGGTCGCCGCCCGCTGCACTGTAGCGTTGGAGGACTCCGACGCTTACAGCGCGACGATGGTTGTCGAGCCGTTCCTGGACGATTTGACCAATTGGTACGTGCGCCGCAGTCGCCGTCGGTTCTGGAAGAGCGAGCAAGACGCCGACAAGCACACCGCCTATGGCACTCTCTATCACGTTCTTGTCAAGCTGGTCAAGTTGCTGGCTCCTATGACGCCTTTTGTCACTGAGGTAATGTATCAAAACCTGGCGTGCTCAGTTCAACCCGATGCCTATGGGAGTATCCATCACTGCGATTGGCCACAGGTTGATGAGGCGGCCATTGACGAGGGGTTGATTGAGCAGATGTCGCTGGCGCGGCGTATCGCCAGCCTGGGATTGGGCGCGCGCGGCAGTGCTAACATCAAGGTGCGCCAGCCGCTGGCCAAAGCGATGGCTTACGCTGGGGATGTGAAGGCGGAATTGACGGCTGAGCTGGTTGACATCGTGGCCGATGAGCTAAACGTAAAGGCGCTCGAGTTTGTCGAAGAAGAAGGCACGCTGGTCAATTATCGCATCTTACCTGACAACAAACTGCTCGGACCGAAGTTCGGTCCCAACTTCCCCAAGGTGCGGGCTGCGCTGACGGCAGCCGAGCCGGCGGATGTCGTCAGGCGAGTACAAGCTGGTTTGCCTGTGACATTGGAGGTTGAGGGCGAGGGCGTGCAGTTGGCCCCGGAGGAAGTGTTGGTCCAAACAGAGCCCGCTGAAGGTTTGGCGGTCGCCGCTGATAAGGGGGTTACCGTAGCGGTGGATGCGGTCATCACGCCGCAACTCAAGGCTGAAGGCTTAGCGCGGGAGGTGGTGCGTCGCGTGCAAACCATGCGTAAGGACGCGGACTTCAACATTGAAGACCGTATCACTACCTGGTATGCCGTTGAAGGTGAGCTCGCTGACGTGGTGGTCGAGTGGGGTGACTACATCCGGGCTGAAACTTTGTCCGCTGAACTCGTGGCAAGTGAGCCACCAGCCGATGCCTATACCGAGACGCACAAGATCGAGGGTACTTCGATCACGCTGGGGGTGAAGCGAAACGTGTAGTACTGCGTACTGCGTGATGCTTGATCCGTGGGGCGTGATGCGTAACAAATCGCCCGGTGGCATAGGGGATCGCTGGCCCTGGCCACCGGGCGAGTGTCTTTGGCGCGTAGCGTAGGAAACCTTCCCTACTCATCCTTTCAGCTTGCGGAAGCGTCGATTAACTCTTGTACCAACTCTTCCATCTTGTCCTTGGTCAGCAGCCCGGTCCAGCGCTCGACAATCTCGCCGTCGGGTGTGATGAACAGCGTAGTGGGCATGCCGATTACTTCGTAGGCCCTCATTACTTCCGCGTTAGCGGTTGTGCCGGCGGGATAAGTGACGCCCACTTCCTGGAGTAGGGCGCGGCCCTCTTGTTCGTTACCCAACCCCGTGAATGTGCCTACGTCGACTCCCACCAGGACTATCTGGTCACCGAATTCCTCGTGTACTTCTTGTAAGTCTGGCATCTCAAGCCGACAAGGCGGGCAAAGGCCGGCCCAGAAGTTGAGGACCACCGGTTTCCCGTGTCCTACCACCGCTGAGAAGTCGACTTCTTCTCCCCCCAGCACGTCTTGGCCTTGGTAAACGGAAATCTGAAAATCAAGGGGAAGGTCAACGCCCCCGCTCGAAGCCGAGGATGCTTCGACCGAACTTGACTCCTCAGGTGCGGTTGACGATGTAGCAGGTGACCCAGGTGCGGTACACGCTGCCAATGCAAAGACAGCAACCGCCGCTATACCGATAAGTTTGGACGCTCTCTTTCTTTTTAAGTACCTGGTATTTTGGCCTGGTACGTCTCCTGGATGAGTAATTTGTGTTCTCATTTGTGCACCTCCAACACATAGATCTAGATTATTGCTTCAAGTCGATCTGATGGGACCAGACGGCCCATCAGACTCTTTTTTTTAACTATGATGATTCATAGACTCGAGTCTCGGGCTTGAAAGCGGCCCTGCCCGCACGCGGTCAGCACCAAAGCCAAAAAACCCACAAACAACCAAAAACGCAAACGCATAATGTTACCTCCAGAGGCGGAACCGCCGCCCTTGTACACATAATAGATGAGTATAGGAGGTGACATCTTACGCCCAGGATTGAGGCCAAGGCACGAGGTTGAGGGTAGCCTTCTTGAAGCAGAATTGCTTCAAGTCTTTTCATGTGGTAGACTAATCGGTGTTCACCAGTCCGATTTAACTATTGCGGTGTTGCACGTCGTAAGCCACCCCATTTGTGTTGAGGATAAGGAGGACAGGATTGGAGATCAGGAAGGTCGTACTCATTCATCCGGGGCGTGAGGGCCGAATTTGGGGCCGGGCGACAGGGGCTCCCTACACGCTGATGCGGCTGGCTTCCCTGGTGCCCGACGGCATCCTGGTGGAGATATGGGACGAGAACTTGGAGCCTCTCGAAGGCAAACTGCGCCAGTTAGGCCCCCACGACCTGGTAGGCATCACCAGCAAAACCTTGGCGGTCGAGCCGGCCGAACGCTTCGCGCGTATCGCTCGTGAAGTAGGCGTTCAAACCGTGGTCGTGGGCGGGGCGCACGCCACGCTGATGCCCGAGGATGTGGCCCGCTGGGCGGACGTGGTCGTCACCGGCGAGGCGTATTACACCTGGCCTCAGATCATCCAAGATTTTATCGACGACGATTTACAGCCCCACTATCACGATAGCGAATGGGCGGACCTGACCGGCGTGGCACCCATCACCGACCGCGTCATCACGATGGTGAATGAGAACCGCAAGTATTGGACACCGATGATGGAGATCACGCGTGGCTGTCCGCGCAATTGCACCTTTTGTACTGCGATACGGGTTAGCGGGCAGCGAATGCGGTTGCGGCCGGTAGAAGAAGTGGTGGACGAAATCCAGCGGCGGGGGATCAAGCGTTTCTTCCTCACCGACGATAATTTCGGGCTGGCCTTTCGCACCAACCCAGAGTACATTGAATCTTTGTTCAAAGCTTTGGAGCCGCTGCCCTTGCACGGCTGGACCGCCCAGGCCGAGATGCTGGTAAGCACTCATCCCGATTTGCTCGATCTGGCCCGACGCGCTCACTTCGACAAATTCTTTATTGGTTTCGAGTCTGTCAACCCCGCCAATCGCCGCGAGCTAGGTGGCAAGAGCAAGGGCCTGGTCGCACAATACAAGGAGGCCATCAAAACCATCCACGCGCACGGCATCGGCGTGGTGGGGTTGTTCGTCTTTGGTTTTGACCACGATACGCCCCAGACGCTGATCGACTCCTGGGAGTTTGTGCGCGAAAGTGAGTTGGATAGTGTGAGCATGACGGTCCTCACTCCCTACCCGGGCACACCTTTCCGCGCCCAACTGGTCGCCGAAGATCGACTGATGGAAAAGCCCTGGCGCTATTACGACACGGCCCACGTGACCTTTTATCCTAAACTGATGACGGTGGAGGAGCTGGAGAGGAGCTACGATTGGTTCTGCCGCCACGTTTACAGCCCTCTGAGCGTAGGCCGGCGTGGCTGGCGCACCTTGCGTCGGCATCCGGTCTCGCGGATGCCGCGCAAAGTCTTCGGCACCTTCAGTACCGACTATGGCTATTGGAGAACGTTCAACTGGCGACACATAGACGGCAGCCGATTGTTGAACGCGTGGGGGACCACTGGCTGAACGCCAATAGCGAGCGACTACTAGAAAGACTCATCCCCGCTACGGGATGAGTCTTTTTTGACCTTCGAGATTCGTTGTGACTTATACCTGGAACCTATTTGAGGATTCCTGATCGTACTATTGCAGACTCTGTTGGCGATGGATACGTATAGAACCACTCGGCTGGTATAGCGTCCGCCCGTAGGTAGGGTTGGCCGCCCACACCCGGTCGCCTAACTCGGTGTTGGTGACGTCGTTGGTGATGAGGTAGTAGTCGATCACCTCATCGGAGTTGTTGAAAATGCGAACGTAATATAGATCGCCATCTATCACGTGACCTGCCCACAGCCGTTCGCCCGTCACCGGGTCTTTGTCGCGCGATACCCACTGCCCAGCGCCCATAGGTACCATATCTTCCGGCGTGCCTCGTTCCCAAATGTGTAATTGGTTACCGGTGAATAGCTGGAAGTTGATATGGTGCGAGGTGTTGCCGTCGGTAGGCGTCGAGAAAAGCGTCATAGGCATAAACTCAAACCACTCAGTGTCCCAATCTTGCCGGATGAAGCTGTACCAGTGTTCGCCGCCGGGGGCCAACTTGCCCACGTTCACGCCATCGCTCAACGCCAGCGGGGCGGTGGGGTAGACACTTGGATAAAGAGCGCGGGAGGATGCGGGTTCGGGGGCTGCTTCAACCTCCGTGCTTGTCGCCTCCGCAATCTCGACGACCGCTGCGCGCTCCAGGTCGAAACCTGGCCCTGCGGCGTAGCTATCAGATGCCCTGGCAATGGTTCCCGGGTCGGTGGCTGGGAGCCAGCCAGCGTGGTTGGCCATCATGAGCCAGGCAGCGGCATCTGGGGTGGACATACCTTTCAGCGCCGCCGCCACCAACAACCATTGCGTCTCTTCCAACGTTGCGCCGGTGTCCAGGCTGCTTTCAAGGACTGCAGCGGGGATGACCTTCGTGGCCGGCTCGGCGACGCTGGTCGCAGGGTTGGCGTTCATCTCCGGTTCGCCCAACGCGGTGAGGTGGTATTCCACGGGTTGGCGCGAGTTGTTGAAGATATGGATGTAGTACGTCTGGTCTTGCGTGATGTTCCCCGACCAAAGCCGCTCGGCTGTCTCCTGGTCAAAGTCGGTGGTGGTGTAGGTCCCCAAAGCCATGTATTGGTCGGTCTGGCCCTGCAACCAGCGGTCAGCCTGTTCCTGGGTGAGGAGTTGGAAGTTGACGTAAGCAGCTACATCGTGGCTGCCGGGCCGGTAGACCATATTCAGCACTGCGGTGTTAGAAGGCTGGTTGCCCAGATCTGTGCCACTGAAGGCATACCAGAAGTCCTCGCCTGGCGCCAGCGTGCCAATGTTAAGCCCGACGCTCAGGGGTTGGGCTGCGTAAGGACTGCTGCCCAGGTCAGGGCCAGCGGCGACTGGCAGAGCGGTCGTGATCAGCAGCCCCAACAGAACCACAAGGCGAATACTCGATTTCTTCATTTGTGTGTCCCCTTTGTGTTGATTGGTACGCGATACCCTTCACCGCGAAATACAAAAAAACACCTGTCGCCCGTCAACCCTGAGAGTCACCAGGGATTGACAAGCTCCAGATGGTAAGGAAATCTACAGTAGTGATGTATCAGGTGACGTTCCCAAGGAGAAGGACGTGCGCATCTCCGGGGGCATTGTACAATGAAAAAAGGATGGCTGCAACTTTATGGAGACACGCAGGGCGTTGAGTTATGTCGTTAGCTGTGCTATAATGGGAGCAGGTTTGAGCGAGGCGATGAACGTGGGTAACGAACCGGATGCTTTCGAGGAAGTGGAGCACACGGCTGACTGGGCGCTGCGTGTGCGTGGGCGCAATCTGCGCGAGTTGCTGGTGAACGCCGCTCGTGGCATGAGCTGCCTGCTCGTCCCCGACTTGGACGCTGTGCCGACTGACGTGGAACGGCGCTTCGAATTGGACGCCCTGGACGCGGAGGGCCTGCTTGTGGAATGGCTGAGCGAGCTGGCTTACTGGGCCGAAGCAGAGATGCTCGTCTTTCGTGAGTT
>JAUVPY010000077.1 GCA_030598425.1 Anaerolineae bacterium | reverse complement strand
GAACGCTGAGATTGGCCACAACCTGGTTGAGGCAGCACGTCAGGCCAAACGGGAATTCGCGGTAGTGAGTCGCAGCGATTCGACCCTGCGTGGGCACTTCCCGGGCGAAGTAAACGCCCTGGCGGAGGCCCTGAAGAGTGAATTCGACGCCTGGCTGATCATTCCCTTCTTTCTGGAGGGCGGCCGGTATACGATCAACGACGTTCACTACGTTGCCGAGGGTGAGTGGCTGATTCCAGCCGGTGAGACCGAGTTCGCCCGAGATGCAGCGTTTGGTTATCAAGCGTCCAATCTGCGGCAGTGGGTGGAGGAAAAGACGAGGGGACGTGTTTCAGCCGACCAGGTAGCCTCGATCTCAATTGAGGACATCCGGCGCGGCGGACCCGAACGCGTGGCCACGCGCTTTGCGGATCTCGCACCGAATAGTGTGTGTGTCGTAAACGCGGCCAGCTACCGCGATATAGAGGTCTTCGTTCGAGGATTATTGATCGCCGAGGCACGGGGCCAGCGGTTCCTGTACCGCACGGCAGCGTCGTTTGTGCGAGCACGGGCTGGCCTGCCTGGACGCCCCCTTCTGACACAAGCCGATTTCGACCTGCCGGACTCAGGTGCCGGGTTGTTCGTCGTCGGTTCGCACGTGCCTAGAACGACCAGCCAGGTCAACGCGTTGCTCGCCCATCCGGGGATAGCAGGCATTGAGATTAAGGTCGAAGCGTTACTGGACGAGCGCCGTCGGGAGGACGAGACAGAACGGGTGGCCCGGCAAACGGACCACGCTTTGCGCCACAACCAGGATGTACTGGTCTACACCAGCCGCCAACTTATCACCGGGGAGGATGCTGAAAGCAATCTGTCCATCGGTCAGCAAGTATCGGAGGGGCTGGTGACCATCGTGCAGACGATCTCGACCAGGCCGCGCTATCTGGTCGCCAAAGGCGGTATTACCTCAAGCGACGTGGCGACCCAGGGCCTGGGCGTGAAGCGAGCGTTGGTGCTCGGCCAGATCCTGCCTGGGGTACCTGTGTGGCAGTTAGGGCCGGAGAGTCGTTATCCCGGCATGCCCTACATCGTCTTCCCCGGCAACGTCGGCGGCTCGGAGGCCCTGGTAAAAATCGTCAACGCATTTGGAAGGGAGTGATGCCCGATGCTTGTCTCGACTGCTGAGCTTCTGAACGGAGCCCGCGAGGGCGGCTACGCCATTGGGGCGTTTAACGTCTATAATCTGGAAGGCGCCAGCGCCGTGGTGGCCGCCGCCGAGGCTGAGCGCAGCCCGGCTATGCTGCAGATTCTCCCCACTGCACTCAAGCACGGCGGGCCGCCGTTGGTTGCCCTGTGTCTCACCGCTGCTCGGGAAGCGTCGGTCCCAATGACGGTGCACCTGGACCACAGTGCTTCGGCAGAAGACATTCAGACTGCGCTGGACGCCGGGTTGACCTCGGTCATGGCCGACGGCTCGCACTTGCCTTTTGCGGACAACGTCGCTTTCACGCGTCAAATGGCGGACTTGGTCCACGAGCAGGGTGGGGCCGTCGAGGCTGAATTGGGCCGGCTAACCGGCACCGAGGATGGCCTGACAGTCCCCGAGTACGAGGCAAGACTCACCAACCCCGGTGAAGCAGCGGACTTTGTGGCGCAGACGGATATTGATGCGTTGGCCGTCTGTATTGGAAACGTCCACGGCCGATACCCCGGCGAGCCGGACCTTGACTTCGAGCGGCTCGACGCCATCAGAAACACAGTTGCCGTCCCGCTTGTCCTTCACGGGGCCTCTGGGCTACCCGAGGCCATGGTGCGTCGGTCAATTGAACTGGGGGTGGCCAAGTTTAATGTCAACACAGAGGTACGCGCGGCCTACCTGGAAGCGGTGCGCAAGCTGGTCGAGGGACCTGATTCTCCAGATCTGCTGGATCTGATGCGGGGTGCCGTCGGCGCTATGGAACCCGTCGTCTCGGCCAAGCTTCAGCTCTTCGGTTCGGTAGGCAAAGCGTAGCGCGACCAACCGATCAGTAATAGGTGTTTGCTCCTCAGAGGCTCCTGGACAATGCCAGAGAATCAAGACGCATCTCACCAGCGTGAACTATTCCAAACGATTAAGCATGGTACCACCCTCTCCAATCGAGTCACACATCAAATTGAAGAGCTGATCATCGAGGGCCACCTCCAGCCGGGTGATCGCCTCCCTCCTGAGCGCGAACTCGCCCGCCAGTTTGGCGTTAGCCGGACGGTAATCAGAGAGGCAGTTCGAGCGCTGGTCGCCAAGAGCTTGCTGGAGGTCCAGCCGGGCAGCGGGACCATCGTGCGCAGCCCAACGCCTGAGTCGGTCGCCGCGTCCATGACCCTGTTGTTACGCACCGCACAGCCCGAGGCTGACTACGATAAGGTCCACGAGGTCCGACGCTTGCTGGAAGTCGAAATCGCCGGGTTGGCCGCAGAACGGCGCACAGCCGAAGACCTGGAAGAGTTGGAGACGATCCTTCGCGAAAGCTCCGAAACCCAAGATGATCCAGATTACTTCCCAGAATGTGACGTGGCCTTCCACGCTGCCTTAGCGCAGTCCACTCACAACGAGTTGTTTCCGCTGCTACTCGACTCAATGGTCGATATCATGGTCGAGGTGCGCCAGTTGGGTTTTCAAGTGCCAGGCATGCCGGCTCGTGCCCTCAGGCATCACCAGGCCGTCTTCGAACAGGTCAGAGCGGGCGAATCTGATGAAGCGCGGCAGGCAATGCGCGAGCATTTGATCGAGTCCGAGGACACGATGCGCCAGGCGTTGGCCTTACACGCCAGCTCAACTCAGAACGGTAGCGACTGAGGGGAGGACAACTTGACCGTGGCTTTGAAATTTGCGATCTTCGGCACCGGCTTTTGGTCACGCTATCAACTTGCCGCGTGGCAGGAATTAGAAGGCGTGGAATGCGTGGCTTTCTACAATCGCACCCGATCGACAGCCGAGGCATTGGCCCGTGAATTTGGGGTGCCGGCCGTGTATGACGATCCCGAGGAACTAGTGCGCCACGAGAAGATCGATTTCATGGACATCATCGCGCACGTCGATGTGCACAGCGACCTGGTACATCTGGCGGCGAAGTACAAGATCCCCGTAATATGCCAAAAACCGATGGCTCGTGACCTGGAAACGGCTCGCAAAATGGTCAAGGCCTGCCAGGAGGTAGGCATCCCCTTTATGATCCACGAGAATTGGCGCTACCAATACCCCATTCAACAGGTGAAGAAGGCACTGGGTGAAGGAGAGGTAGGCAGACCATTTCGGGCACACATCATCTTCGCCAACAGCGCGCCCGTCTTTGAAAACCATCCGTATTTGAAAGAACTTGAGGAGTTTATTGTCGCCGATATTGGCAGCCACGTGCTGGACACAGCGCGTTTCCTTTTTGGCGAAGCCAAAACCCTCTACTGCCAAACCAGCCAAATCACCTCGGGAATCAAGGGCGAAGACGTGGCCACCGTGATGATGGAGATGGGCGATGGTGTTACTGACACTTGTTCGTTGAGCTACGCCAGTCGCGTGGAACACGATCGCTGGAATGAAACCTATATGATGATTGAGTGTGACAACGGCTGCGTGGAATTGGGGCCTGACTATTGGGTGAGAGTGACCACCGAGAAGGGAACCTTGGCCAAGCGTTGCATTCCTCCCAACTATGACTGGATCGATCACGATTACTACGTGGTCCAGTCAAGCATTGTTCCCTGCAACGCCGATCTGTTACGCGCGCTGCAAACCGGGCAGCCGGCCCCAACGTCTGGCGAGGATAATTTCGAGACCATGCGGCTGGTCTTTGCCGCTTACGATTCGGCCCAAAGCGGGCGGGTCATTGCTTTGTAAGAAAGGGGTCAATAACTATGGATACAGTCGCACTTTTGGGCGCAGCTGGAAAGGTTGGAACTCGCATCACCAATATACTCAGGGACGATCCTGAGTACCGTATGCTCTACCTGGAGGCAGGTGAGGTTGGGCTGGCCCGGCTACGCGAGATGGGGCTTACGCCGACGCCGGTGCAAGAGGCAGTCCGCGAAGCGGACATTGTGATACTGTCCATTCCCGATGTCTTAATTGAAACCGTAGCCGGGGAGGTCGTGCCTCAACTCAAGAGCGGGGCGCTCGTGATCTGCCTTGATCCGGCCGCGCCGCACGGCGGTGAGTTGCCAGAGCGGGAGGACATCGCCTACTTTGTCGTGCATCCCTGCCACCCGCCGCTCGTGAACGACGAGGTCACCCCTGAGGCGCGCAATGATTTCTGGGGTGGGGTGGCGGCACAAAATATCGTCTGTGCCCTGATGCAAGGCAGTGAGGGCGATTACGAGAAGGGCGAGAAGCTCTCACGAAAAATGTTCGCCCCAATCATCAATGCCCACCGGATCACTGTTGAACAGATGGCCATACTCGAACCAGCGATGGCTGAGATCGTAATACTTCCCTGCCAGGTTGTGATCAAAGAGGCCATCGAAGAGGCAATTCAGCGCGGCGTGCCAACTCAAGTCGCGTATGATTTCGCATTAGGCCACATGCGGGTCAACCTTGGCATTCTTTTCGGCTATATTGACGCCGAGCTTTCGGATGGCGCCAAACTAGCCATCGGGCTCGCCAAGGAGAGCGTCTTCCAGCCTGACTGGAAGAAGGTGTTTGAGCCCGAAAACGTGATAAAGGAAGTCAAAGCCATCACCCAGGCTCGAGCAAGAAAGTAGAACGAGGCAGCTATGCGCTTAGGCATCAGTTCATGGGCTTACACGTGGGCCATTGGAGTGCCGGGACACCCGCCCGAGCGTCCGATGGATGCCATGGGCTTGTTGGCCAGAGCGGCGGAGTTAGGTGTACGCCTGGTACAATTTGCTGACAACCTGCCTCTTGACCAACTCTCGTCCCCAGAACTGGACGCTTTTGAACGGCGCGCCTCTGAGCTAGGTGTCCGTGTCGAGGTTGGGACGCGAGGGATCGGCCACGACAATCTTCGCACCTATCTACAACTCGCGGAACGGCTCGGGTCCTCAATACTTCGCGTGGTGATTGACACCGCCGATCACCAACCAGACGTGGATGAAGTGGTTGATATCATCAAAGCCATCATCCCCGAATTCGAGCGTGGTGGGGTATGTTTGGCTATCGAAAACCACGATCGCTTTAAGGCCAAAACGCTGGCGGGGATCGTCGAGCGCATCGGTAGTCAGCACGTCGGCATCTGTCTCGACACCGTCAACTCCTTTGGTGCGCTAGAAGGCCCGGAAGTGGTGCTGGAGGCACTGGGGCCTCTGGTGGTCAATCTACACGTGAAGGACTTCGCCATTTTTCGAGCCAATCACCTGATGGGTTTTGCCGTTGAAGGTAGGCCGGCCGGACAGGGCCGCTTGAACGTCCCCTGGCTTCTAGAAGAGCTATTCGGCTTGGGCCTCGATCCGAATGCGATCCTGGAGCTATGGACACCGCCCGAGGAGACCCTCTCGGCCACCATTGCCAAGGAAGACGCGTGGGCTGTCAAGAGCGTCGAATACCTGCGCACGTTGATTCCCAATTAAGGTGAGTTGCCAAGGCTTCCAAGGAGCCAATGAAATCGGGAAAACAATCAGAAGTGAACGCGTTCAGAAGCGAACGCTTGCGGTTTGTCTGTTGCAGCTAAGCTATCTCATCAATCACTATGGAGGTGAAACAATGTTACCCAAAAACGTGTTGTACTACGGAAAGGACGAGCCACTGCCCGAGCGAGTAGAGCTCCGGGCCGGGCCATTGCAGTTGTTCTACGAAGAGGGCGATCTGCGCACCATCAAACTGGGCGAGCACGAGGTCCTACGCCGGATATACGTCGCCGTCCGCGATCGCAACTGGGGCACGTTACTGCCAGTGCTCTCCAATGTTCAGATGGACGTCGGCGATGACTCATTCCGTATCAGCTACGATGTAGAGAACAAAGGCGGGGACATCGACTTCTTCTGGAAAGGCGTAATCAGCGGTGACGCCAAGGGGACGATCAACTTCACGATGGACGGCGTGGCCCGCTCGACTTTCCAGAAGAACCGCATTGGCTTCTGCATTCTGCACCCGGCGGCGTGTGCGGGCTCAACCAGCGTTATCGAGCACGTCGATGGCACAACCGAGGAGGCAAAGCTGCCGATTTACATCGCGCCAGATCAGCCGGTCGAGCCTTTTGCAGACATGCAGGGTATGACCCATGAGGTCGCGCCCGGCCTCTGGGCCGAAGTCCGTTACAGCGGCGACATCTTTGAGATGGAAGACCAACGCAACTGGACGGACGCCTCCTATAAGACGTTCAGCACCCCGCTACGTCTGCCCTACCCCGTCGAGCTCGAAGAAGGCACGAAGGTAACCCAATCCGTGACCTTGACGCTTAAGGACGAAAGACCGGCCGATGAACAGCGGGCGGCAGCGCAACTGACGGCAGCACCACTCACCTTTTCGCTTGACACGTCGGCCCCGGCTACACCCCTACCACCTATCGGGCTGAGCGCCGCCAGCCACCGCCAGCCGTTGAACGAACGTGAAGTGAGACGCTTGAAGGCGCTGCATCTGGATCACCTGCGCGTCGATCTCATACCCTCTACCCCGGACTATCCGGCGGTTTTGAGGCAAGCCAAGTCAGACGCAGATGCGCTGGGCGTGCCGCTCGACGTGGCATTACGGCTCTCCGAGGAGGCCGACGAAGAGCTAGGGCAGCTTAAGGGCGTGCTGGATGATATCAAGCCCCCCGTCGCTACTTGGTTGGTGTATCCCCTACAAGAGCAATTCTGGGGTGGCTCGGCGACCAATGAAGTCTTGGCGCTCGCCCACAAGCACCTCGACGGCTACGACCCGGCGGCGCGCTTCGCCGCCGGCACCAACGCCGACTTCATTTTCGCACAACGCACGCCTCCCGACTGGTCGCAGGTGGACCTGTTTACCTTCTCAATCACGCCCCAGGTACACGCCTTCGACAACGCTTCAATCGTCGAGACGGCGGCGGCACAGGCCGTGTCCGTGAAGAGCGCGCGCCATCTGGCTGGGGAGGTACCTGTCATGGTCAGCCAGATAACGCTCAAGATGCGCTTCAATGCCTACGCGACCGGCCCCGAGCAGGAGACTCCGGCTGGCGAGCTGCACCCGGCAGTAGATGTGCGGCAGATGTCGTTGTTCACCGCGGGTTGGACGGCTGGCAGTGTGAAATACATGGCCGCGAGCGGCGCGCACCGGGTCACCTATTACGAGACCACCGGCTGGCGTGGGGTGATGGAGATAGAAGCTGGAGCGCCGGCGCCGGAGAAATTCCGGTCGATCCCAGGTTCGGTCTTTCCCCTCTACCACGTCCTGGCCGACGCGGGTGATTTCGCTGGCGGCCAGGTGGTCTCAACCACATCCAGCGACGCCTTGAAGGTGGACGGGCTGGCCTTGCGCAAAGACGGTCAGACGCGAGTGCTGTTGGCCAATATGAGTCCCGACCCACAGCAGGTCAGCGTGCAAAATCTGGGCCAGGATGTCCGGGTGCGCCACTTGAACGAGACGAACGTGGAGGCGGCGATGGCTTCGCCGGAGGAGTTTCGGGCCGAGGAGGGTGACGCCGTAAGAACCACGGGGGGCACTCTCGAGTTGAACCTGCTGCCCTACGCCGTCGTTCGCATAGATGGCGCATAGGAGCGATAGACGCCAATAAGGTGCCTGGCACCTCCGGGGCGAATCTGAAGGTGCCGGGCGCCTGAGCATTCTGCTGTTCACACAGGAGGTCAACTATGGGGCGTACCGTAGTGGTCACCGGCGGCTCCGGTCTGGTTGGCAGTTACGTCATGCGCCAACTTGTGGAAACCGGAGATACAGTCATCAACTTCGACGTTCGAGAGCCCGACTCCGAAGCCGCCTGGTGGCTCAAACCGGTGGCCGACCAGATCCATTTCGTGTCGGGCGGCGTTGATAGCTGGGGCGATTTGGCTGCCGCGGTGATGACGCATAAGCCGGATGCCATAGTCCACATCGCGGCCGTCGTAAACCTGCCGCTCCTGAACAAGCGACCAGGTCTGGCCAAAGACATCAACTTTGGAGGAACCTTTAATGTCCTCGAAGCCGCGCGCCTGTTTGACATCGGGCGGGTGGTGTACTTTTCCAGCGTCGCCGTGCTGCCGGGCATCCAGTATGAACCCGTGGACGTAAATCACCCGGTGTTTTTGGGCACCGAAGGTCCCGGGGGAGGCTTCTACGCTGCGGCCAAGGCGGCCAGCGAAGCCTTCTGCTGGGCTTACCATCAGGCATTTGGGGTGGATTTTATCGTCCTGCGGCCCTCGGCGGTGTATGGTTTTGGAATGCGATACCCGATCTACATCAAGCCCATGGTCGAGAATTCCGTGCGAAACCTGCCCACACGCTTCGAGAGAGGCCGCGAGTTTCCGCGCGACTACACCCACGCCGCCGACGTTGCCCAGGCCGTCGTGAAGGCCGTGCACGTTCCGGCCGATAAAGTGAAGGACCGGGTCTTCTACGTGGCGACCGGACGTCCTCTGGTCACTGCCGGAGAGGTGGCCGATGTGGTTAAGAAGCTGATCCCCGGCGCAGACATCGAGATTGGACCGGGCCTGTCGGAGGCGGATCTCATCGAGATACGCTACCGGGGAATTCTGAGCATCGACAACGCGAGAGAGCAACTGGGGTTTGAGCCTCAATTCGCCGACATCGAGAAAGGGGTG
>JAUVPY010000172.1 GCA_030598425.1 Anaerolineae bacterium | reverse complement strand
GGGGCGACTCGACCCAATTGCTCCAGACCGTTCTATCCGTTGCCGACAGGGTGGGGTTGGATAACGCGTTGGTCTGTCTGGAAGGATGCGTCGTCGAGAAACGATTATCCTGGCTGGAAAATAATCTGGAGAGGCTGGAGAGGAGGGGCGATCCAGTTATTGATGGCTACCGGCTGTTCTTTGAAGTCTATTTGGGGCTCTCGATCCCGGGTGACGGGGAGATCGTCGAACACTCAGAGAGCAAGCTGGTGATGCGCTGGTGGAACCGTTGCCCCACGCTGGATGCGTGTATGGAGTTGGGCCTGGATACCAGGCAGATTTGCCGGAGGGCCTACCACAGACCCGTGCAAGAGTTTCTGTCGAAACTTCATCCTGGGCTCAGGTTTGACAGGAACTACGAGGCCTTGAGGCCCCACACGCCCTATTGCGAAGAGATCATAACCCTGGATAAAGAATGAGGAATTCCTCTTCACCACCCTGGAAATGGACCTGACTTTGATGAGGGACAAGCGATTGGACGTGGCGGTCATCGGCAGCGTGGGCATCGATACCAACGTGTATCTGCCTGGCGCTGATATCGATTTTGAGGTGGAGGCCAACTTCACGGAGAACCTGGATTACCTGGGCCAGGCGGGCGGTTATGCCAGCCGGGGCTACGCCCAGCTTGGGAAGCGGGCGGCCTTCATCGGCTACGTGGGCGACGACTACCAGGGCCGCTTCATCCGCGGGGAGCTGGCCGGGGACGGGATCGATACCACGGGGCTGTTCGTCGATCCCCTGGGCACCAACCGCAGCGTTAACCTAATGTACCGGGACGGTCGCCGCAAGAACTTCTACGACGGCAAGGGCCATATGTGGCTCCAGCCGGACCTGGACGCCTGCCGGGCGGTGCTGGCCGAGGCGGCGCTGGCCCATTTTAACCTGCCCAACTGGGCGCGGCACCTGCTGCCCGTGGCCAGGGAGCTGGGCCTGACGCTGGCCTGCGACATCCAGGACGTGGTGTCGGTTGACGACGCGTATCGCCGCGACTTCATCGGGCACGCCGATATCCTCTTCTGCTCGGCGGTCAATTACCCGGACCCCACGCCCCTTATCAAGACCTTCCTGCGGGCCAACCCCGACCAGATCGTGGTCGTCGGCATGGGGGCCGAGGGCTGCGCGCTGGGAACCCGGGACGGCGTTCGTTTCTTCCCGGCGGTGGACATGGATGCCCCCGTCATCGACACCAACGGGGCCGGCGACGGCCTGGCGGTGGGTCTCCTGACCAGCTACGTGCTGGACGGGTACTCGCTGGCCGACTCGGTCTGGCGCGGTCAGATCGCCGCCCGTTACACGTGCACGCAAAAGGCCTCCACGTCCGGCCTGATCGGCATGGAACAGTTGGACGCTTATTTTGGAGAGTTAGGAAGTGAGGAGTAGTGACGCGAAGCGAGTAGTATGGAGTAGGGAGATGGAAAATCGTTTTATCCTTTCGCCGTTCTTTCTGGATGAGCCGCTTCCCGAATTGCGATCGCTGGCAGGGGAGGATTGGGTCGTTAACTCACCCACCCTGCCTGGCGGTGACCAAGGGGCGCGCATGTCGGCCATACATAGCGCGTTGGCCGATTTTGTGGCAGAGAGCGTGGCCAGGGGCGACCGGCCGGTGAGCATCGCCGGGGACTGCAGCCCGGCCATCGGCGTGCTGGCCGGGCAGCAGCGGGCCGGGGTAGACCCCAGCCTGATCGGGTTCGACGCGCACGGTGATTTTAACACCTGGGAGACGACGCCCAGCGGCTTTTTGGGCGGTATGCCATTGGCTATGCTGGTCGGACGGGGTGAACAGACTATGCCGGCCGCGGTGGGTCTGGAAACGCTCCCCGAAGCCAGCGTTTTCTTAACCGATGCCCGGGACCTGGACCCCGCTGAGCGCGAGGCGGTGCTAGCGTCAGACGTGGTTCATTTGACCGGCGTGGGGGACTTAATCGAGTATCCCCTGCCGGGTGGTCTCCTCTACGTCCATTTTGACGTGGATGTCGCCACCCCGGAGGAGGCGCCCGCCCAGCATTATCCGGCGCCGGGTGGCCCATCGTCTTCGATCGTAGAGGCCGTTTTCCGTCGTTTGGCCGGCTCCGGACAGGTGATGGCTGTCTCCGCATCTTCTTGGAATCCTAAACTGGATGAGGATGGCAGTAGCCAGAAGGTCTGTATGTCGTTACTTGAGACATTGAGCGGGGGAGAGGCGTAGCGCCACCGGACTTGGGCTCGGACACGTCTCACAGCGCAAAACGGTTGAAAGTCCGCTTTCCGTGTTCTAAACCTTTTGTTTTCTGCAATTACTGCGGAAGCAGGAGCTGTCCCAATTTCGGCTGAGTTGTTGCTTGCTATGCCCAAATTGTAAGGTTTTTTGGGCAGGCCTTGTGCAAAGTCACTTGACAAACTGACCAAAGTGCGACCTCCCTGCTCTAGCCAGGTCCGTGACCCGGCGATTCCTACGGTCCGACACGCAGGTCACGGACCTGCTGCGAGCATTTCTCGACTTTGCACGAGCCCTGGTTTTTTGGGAAAAATGGGAGCGTAACAGGTTGGGGACATACATGTAAGCAGAAGAAGGGGGGATTGCTTCGTAAAAAGGGCCAAAGGGGTGTTAGAAATCACCCATAGAGAATTGAGCCAACTAGCGGAAATGGGTACACTGTACCCTGACAGAAGTAAGACCGCGAAGTTGGCTTTTGACATGAAGGGTAGCACAAGAAGCAAGTGGATGCACATGGTAGGGGTACGTGTTCAGGTGTTGATAACGCTGAGTTGTGTGGCGTTAGCGGTGCTGGGCTGGATGCCGGAGAGCAGTGGGGGATGGGTGAGCTGTGCACCCGTACCAGCGATAGGAGTAGCCAGGTATAGGCGTGGGGAGAGGCGGGAGGGGGTTTGCCGGGGTGGTGGCTGGCGGTATGTGTTTGGCAGCTGGCGAGTTCCAGTAGGGCGTAGCCTGGCGGTGTGGGGATTGTGGTTGGTTAGCGGAGGTAGGGGGCCAAGCTGGGTGGTATTGCTGCCCTGGCTGTTGTGGCTATGGCAAAGTGGTGTCCGTCCACCTGCTCAAAGACGAACAAAGTTAATCGCTCTACTAAGCGTGCTGATCGTTGCAGTGATGATTGGCGTGGTTTTGATGGGTATCCCAAATCCCACCTTGTTCGACCAACCTTTACTCTCTCTTAAACCTACACAAACCAACACACCAATGCCTACCTCAACAGAGACGCCAACAAACACGCCATTGCCACCGAGTGGTACGCCACCAGCGCCATCTACAGGAACGCCGATGGCCCAGATTATCATCGTCACAGCCACTCCCATCGTTCCACCAGCGCCCAATCCTCCCACGTTAGCTCAATTCCGATTCAATGATTTGTTTGAATTCGGGTTCTACATTATAGCTCAATTTCATCGAGAGAATCAGGACAGAACATGGTTTAAGGTAGTGACTCGGCTGGGTGCATTAATCACGGTCTACGTTCTGGGCATGATGGCACTGATTCTCTGGGCGTGGCCGAGACAAGTCCTGGTCTTCTCGCGGCCATGGCTGGTATCTATCGCGGCCAGACCTCTGCTTATCACTCCGGGTCTCGGCCGTTGGGCGCTTTTCCTGGGTTACAGACGTAGGTTGCTGCGGGATCGCCCTATGTTGCAACAGGTGTCCAAAGAAGTTTACTTCGGCCTGCCGGCAAGCTTCTCGAATGGTCAGTCTGTTCTCCCAGACGAAGACGGTGAAATCCTCCACACGCGGATTTCTGAGGCGCTTGGTCCGAAAGCCTGTTTTGGTGGTGGGAACAGGAGGCGCCGGGAAAAGCACCCTGCTGGCACGGTTGGCTGTCCTGGGTTTAACAAAACCTTGTAGAACGCGTCAAGCATTTCTACCGCTTACCTGTCAAGGACAAGCTGGGTTTGTTGCAGCAGCTAAAAGCAGCCAGAATCCTGGAAGAGGAGCGTCGCTGGCGGTTTACCCATGATACGTTTGAAGAATACTTCGCGGCCAGCCGGGTTGTATCGACCTTTCGTGAATCCGAGAACGAATCCGAGTACTGGCCTGAGTTCGACCCGTGGGTAGACTCTCACGCCACGGAAAAAGCATTCCTAGAAGTGCTGGAATTCGTCCGCGAAATGACAACGGTAGAAACCGCCCGTGGGCCCGTCATCGGGCAGCGTGACCAGCCAGGTGATCGTGTGCGCCCCCTGGGCCAGGCTTCGGGGAGGCATGACCGCCCATATCCGTCCTCACCCAGCCGGGGCACATGGCATTCACCTTGATGTTATAGCCCCGGACCTCATCGGCGACAATCCGCGTCAGAGCATTGAGGGCAACTTTGGAGATTCTGTATGTCGCCGTCCAGCCGCCCATGTCCGTGACAGATCCGTAGCGGGACGAAACGTTGACCACCCGACTATAGCCGGTCTGCCGCATGAGCGGTATGAAGGTACGAGCTTGATGGAGGGGACCGTAGAAGTTGATCTCAAGAGTCGTGCGCACGATATCAAGGGGAACCTCGAAAACGCTCTCCCCCTCATCCAAGTAGACACCGGCGGCGTTGATGAGCACATCCAGGCGGCCAAGCTCGGCGTCGATGAATTCCTGTATGGATGCTGGGCCGTTCGGGTCCGTGACATCGAGCTGGTTATATCTGATGTTGTGTCCTTCTTGGCGTAGCGCCTCAGCCGCCTTTTGATCCTTGGTACTGTCACGGCTAGTCAGGATTACGTGCAGCCCGCGTTGGGCCAACGGTTCAAATGCACACTCAATGACGCCCATATTCGGCGAGCAACGTTCGCATAAACTCGGGTAGATCCTCGGTGCTCTGGCAGGTTAACAGGTTGCCATCGCACACAACAGGACCGTCCCGGTACTCGACAGGGATGACGGCCTGGATGATGTCATCTCGCATCTGTGGGGCACAGGTTATGGCTCGCCCCTCGAGCGCACCCGTGAAGAACAGCAACTTGGGTCCACGCTCTACAGCGCCAATCGGCTTGCCCGCGGCGTTCACATTGTGGATGAGCTTTCTGAGGCCGGGGTGTCCGCGAATCATCCAGGTGGCCAACCCGCCAGGCAGCAACAGTCCATCAAGCGCTGCGGTCGTGATCGCCTGACTATCCAGTTCGGCGTCCGTATCACAGGAACCGATGATGCCCGGACTGGGCAATGCACGTTCGACCCGTGCTCGCAAGCCCAGCTCCCCCCATTCCCATACGGGGCTGCTTAACTTGATCTCTTGTCCCGTCCGGCGTCCCAGCAGCAGCGACGTACCGCCTTCCTCCTGAACTCGTAACTGGAGATAACGTGCTTGTACCGCGTCGCTGGCATCGTCGACCACGATTCCCCAGGTCTGGCCCGCCAGCCGCTCGGGATAACCGCCTGGCGGTTGTATCCCCTCCAAATCCCCCAGGGCCTCGAAAATGAGGTGGAAGAACTCTGGCAGATCCTGGGGGAAGATGGCAGTGACGATGTGCCCGTCTCGAACGGCCCGCACACCTTCCGGGACAACGGCGCCCACCCAGCGCAGGTCGTCCATCATACTCCAGGCAGCCGTCGCCTGAACACCACGCATCAAGCCAGCAGAAATCAACACCAGTTGGCCGTGGCAAATCGCCGCACATAATTTGCCTTGCGTGTGACACGCTTTGACCAGGTCGATGATCTGAGCGTTCTGGCGCAGCTTCTCCGGCCCCAGGCCACCGGGGATTACCACCCCGTCGAATGCTTCCCCCGCTACGCGGTCGATGGTGGTGTCGGCGTAGCCGATTGAGTGATCTTCCAGGCGATACTCGAGCCGGTCCAGGCCGATCACGGTTACCTGAGCACCTGCTTCTATCAGGCGCAGGCGTGAATAGGTGAACTCGGTTGGATTGGTGTCTTCTTCTAACAACACGGCGAAGTGCAGCCCATTTAGCATAGGAAGTCTCCTAGTCCCAAAGCGCGATTGGAAATCGCGGCTACTGTTTGACGCTTTGCAGGCCCCCACATTCGGGGCAAGATGATTGTCGTTCCACATTGACGGAGTTAAAGAACATCTCTCCCGTATCGATAATGAGTAGCTTCCCCTTCAGCTCCGAATCGCATATCCTGATTTCCCCAATACCGGCCACCGCCAAGTAGATAGACACCGGGCTGCCCAGTCCGCCGGCTCCTGCGATAAACACGCTAGATGCTTTGAGCCTGGCCTGCCCCTCCTCTCCTCATCCGTCGATCAGCATCTGCCGGTCATAGCGGGTCTTTTCGTAGTCGGTTAAATCACCCATCCTTGACTCCTCGAATTGAACTGATGGCTCTGGACCAAGGCGGGCAACAAACCAATATTTGTGAGTTCGAAGTAACCCTTCGGTTCTTCATCTGGATCGGCGACAACTTCGTGAGCCCAGGTCGTGTGATAGGGGATGTAAACCGCCTGTCCGCC
>JAUVPY010000044.1 GCA_030598425.1 Anaerolineae bacterium | reverse complement strand
TTTACATTTCTCCGTCCGTTTGATACTTGTTGGTGATCGGCAATCTCCGATCCTTGCCAAAGGCCCGAGCGGTGATGCGCACGCCGGGTGGCGACTGCCGCCGCTTGTATTCGTTGCGGTCGACCATACGGATCACGCGTCGCACCGTTCCTTCGTCAAAGCCCATGGCCACCATCTCACGGAATCCCCGGTCCTCCTCCACATAGGCATGTAGGATTAGGTCCAGGTCGGCGTATTCAGGCAGCGAGTCACTGTCTTTCTGATCAGGGCGCAACTCGGCGGATGGGGCTTTGGTAAACACGTGCTCCGGTATAACCGCTCCCAGCGTCTGATTTCGATACCTTGCCAACTCATACACCAGGATTTTGGGCACGTCTTTGATGACGGCGAATCCGCCCGCCATATCACCGTAGAGGGTAGCATAACCCACGGCCATCTCGCTTTTGTTGCCGGTAGTCAGCACCAGCCAACCAAATTTGTTGCTGAGAGCCATCAGCACATTGCCCCGGGTGCGAGCTTGCAGATTCTCCTCGGCCACGCCGGGCTCGGTATCGGCAAATGTTTCGCTGAGCATCTCCAGGTAGGCCTGAAACGCAGGCTCGATGCCAACGCGTAGGTATCGAATGCCCAGAGCTTCAGTCAACGCCTCGGCATCTTCCAAGCTATGGTCTGACGAGTAGCGGGAAGGCATCGATACGCCCACCACATTCTCCACTCCCAGAGCATCGGCAGCGATTGTTGCTACCAGCGACGAGTCTATGCCTCCTGACAGGCCAACGACCACCATCTTGAATCCGTTCTTCTGCACGTAATCACGCGTACCCAACAACAGCGCATGGTAGACCTCGTGATGTCGATCTGGCAGATGGGACACAACGGGGGTCATTGGAGGACGATCAACGTGGGATGCGGCACGCGACAGACTTACACGCTGAACCTTATCGGGGCGGTAAAGGTATGCCAATTCACCCTTGCGCCGACGCGGGTCGTGGAGCCGCTGACGAAAGACGCTGCGCATATCTACATCGGCGACCACGAAGTCCTCGGCAAAGGCCTGACCACGGGCCACCACTTGCCCTCGTTCATTGATGATTACACTGCTGCCATCGAAGACCAACTCGTCTTGCCCGCCCACCTGATTGCAGAAGGCAATTACGGCCACGTTGTCAGCAGCACGAGTGGCTAACATCCGCTCTCGCTCTTGAATCTTGCCCAAGTGATATGGCGAAGCGGATATATTCACCAACACCTCAGCGCCGGCAGCAGCCTGCCTTTCCGGTGGGCCGACTGGATACCAGATGTCCTCACACACGCTGACCCCGAAGACGATCCCATCCAACTCAAATAGCGGGAACGTGTCACCTGCCTTAAAGTAGCGTACTTCGTCGAAGACAGCGTAGTTGGGTAAGAGCACCTTGTGATAAACTCCAGCAAGCTGCCCGTCGTGAAGCACGGCGGCGGCGTTGTAGATATCACTATCTACGTCTACGAAGCCGACGATAGCCGTGATGCCCTGCGTGTGAGGCAGCAGTTCGTTCAGACAGGTCCGGTTCGCCTCGATGAAACTCGGCTTCAGCAGTAGATCCTCGGGAGGATAGCCGGAGATGGCTAGCTCAGGGAAGAGCGCCAAGTCGACACGGTGCTCGCGTGCACGCTCAAGGCCATCGATAATACGATCCGTATTGCCTCGTAGATCGCCGACCGTAGTATTAATCTGACCCAACCCGATCCGCAGACGACGCACGAAGAACTCTCCTAGAACCCGCCACAGGTGACTCTGAGCCGCCCCTTACTCCTCTCCTGCCTGATGCGCCAGGATTATGGCCTCGGCGACTTCTTTCATCGGTTTGCGCGTGTTCATACTCATTTTTTGTATTTTGCGGAAGGCCTCAGCTTCGTTGAGTCCCTGGGTGTCCATCAAGATGCCCTTGGCCCGATCAACCAACTTCCGAGTTTCAAGCGCAAGCTGGAGATCGTCTACTTCCTTGTGCAGCGCCTCGAATTCCTTAAAACGGGCCAGCGCCACCTCGATCGCCGGCACCAGGTCATCCTCACGGAAGGGTTTGACCATATAACCGACCACACCGGCTTCTTTGGCCCGCTCCACCAGGTCCTTTTGGCTGTAGGCTGTGAGCAAAATGACCGGCGCGATGCGCTCCTCAGTGAGAATCTTTGCAGCATCGATGCCATCCATATCGGGCATCTTGATGTCCATGATTACGACGTCGGGCTTGAGTTCGCGGGCGAGGTTCACAGCGCTGCGCCCGTCGCCCACTTCACCCACGACCAGGTAATCCAAATTGAGAAGCATTTCCCGCAGGTCCATGCGGATAAGCGACTCATCGTCAGCGATGATTACACGTGTGCGGTCCAACCTACTCACCTCCAATTATGGCTTTGGGAAAGGTAATGATGGCTTCGGCACCAGCGCCGTTTCGCATCTCAATTGTACCTTTCAGATCTTCTTGAACCAAGGTTTGCACTATCTGCAAGCCCAAGCTATCGGAGTTCTCTATGCTGAAGTTGTCCGGGAGCCCACTGCCATCATCTCGGACGCGAACAATGACTGTATCTCCCTCATCTTGGAGCGTGAGACACACATTCCCCACGCTGCCTTCTTCAAAGCCGTGCTCCACAGCGTTTTGCAGCAGTTCGTTAATGACCAGAGCGCAGGCAGTCGCCTGCCGGGCCGGAAGATAAATCGGGGGGCCGTCCAGCTCAAGCTGGATACTCCGGTCAGGGCCAAGCATCTCATGACGCATCAAGGTCAGAATACGGTGGCTCACGTCCTTAATGTTGATGACGCGCGAATCCTCGTGCGAGAGGAACTCGTGAATAACGGCCACGCTCAGGATTCGTGCGATGGCTTCCTCCACCGCTGTCCGCGCCTCTTGGCTCGGCATCCGGCGCACCTGCATACGCAGCAAAGCAGCGATTGTTTGCAGGTTGTTCTTGACCCGATGGTGCACTTCCTGGATCATAGCTGTCTTTACGCGGAGTTCCTGCTCCCGGCGGCGGGCCTCCGTCGAGTCGTGCACCATCAGTAGGACGTGGCTTGGCTCTTCGTACTGTTTGCCCCAGTTTATCCAGGACAGGGGCCGAGGCCGGGGCAAATCCAACAGAGGGATCGCCTTCTTAACCCAAGAGCGACCGCCGGCCTCCTCCTCCCGCTGAAGGCAACGAAACTCTCGCAAAGCCGCACGCGCCAGGTCGTCATCTCCGGTTTCCAGCTCGCCCAGATTTCGGCGCAACAAACCTCCTGGGTAGCCGATACGACGATAGAGGTTGGTAGCGATGCCACTGGCATAACGGATGATCCGCTCGCGGTCAGCGACGATGATGCCATCGTGTTCCCCGAAAGGGCTCAAGTCTGCGACTCCGACCAGTTGTGTACGCAGGACCATCATCTGCAATTGGAGAAGCGCCCGCTGAAAAGCTCGGCGGCGACGGCGATGTCGTTCGTGTTCTAGCAAGTTGGTCTCGACGCTGAAGGCCCCAATCACCGTTTTGTTGCCCGGCCGCCGCAATGGATAGACCTGCTTAATAATCGGCGCGCTATCAACTATCAGAAGTTGTCCACCCTGCTGCGGGCGTCCATCGGTCAGGGCGCGAATGATAAGCGGCTTCTCATCCTTACCGACTTCCTGACCGGTTAGGAGATGATCGTAGATAGACGAGATAGAATGAGGCCGGGCGTGGGCGAGTACCGTCGCCCGGTCGGCCTCTTGCTTGCCATAGAGCAAGATATCAGCCCGGCTGATGTCCGCGACGATGCTTATCTGACGCTCAACGTCCTTGAGAAACGACACATCCGCTTCGGTCAGCCCGCGACATCGCTCATAGACTTCATCAGAAAAATAGACAGCGTCGTCCATTGGGTTCTCGCCAGTTAGCAACTAGCAGGTAACAAATAGCAGACCAGTTGCTTGCAACTCTTTACCTGCTACCTGTTACCTGCTACTTGCTGCCCCACTCGATATTGTCGGTCACAATTATACACGACGCGCCAGCAAATGGCAAGAGGTTTATGGGAAGTAGCCTCATGCTAGGCGGTCACCAACAAACCCCCGTGCACCACGCGCAAAGGCATCGGCCGCCGTCGGACGTTTGCCAGCCAGTTGCACCTCGTATAATTTAAGTGCGCCCCGACCTGCGCTTACTACGGGGCCTTCAGCGCCGGCGACGACCGTACCCGGCAATGGATCCTCTCTCTCCTCCCACTGCCAGGATTCCGTGGCGGCAGCGCGCAAGATCTTCAACGGCTTGCCTTGCCAGTGGGTATAAGCACCGGGCCAGGGAAAAAATGCCCGCACCCGCCGGGCAATAGCGTCTGCAGGCTCGCTCCAATTGATATGCCCCTGCTCTTTTTTGATCTGGGGAGCGTGCGTCACCAACGCCTCGTCCTGGGGCTGCGGCTCGATAGCGCCAGCGAACCAATCAGGCAGTGTATCGCGCAGTAGCTCAGCGCCGAGTTGGGCGAGGCGGGCAGTGAGTGTCTCGCTCGTATCCTCAGGGGTGATGGACTGGGATCGCTGGCTCACAACAGCACCAGTATCCAGCCCGGCATCCATCTGCATAATGGTCACACCAGTGATATCATCGCCGGCCAGAATCGCGGCAGCCACCGGGGCCGCTCCCCGCCAGCGCGGAAGCATCGAAGCATGCACGTTGAGGCACCCATACGGCGGCAGTTCAAGCACCGAAACGGGGAGAATCTGCCCAAAGGCAGCCACGATGATCACATCTGGTTGCAAGGCCCGTAATTCGGCCAGCGTCTCAGGGGTTCGTAGTGATTCCGGCTCCAGCACATGCAACCCGTGCTCTTGAGCCAACATCTTCACAGGCGAAGGCTCAAGTTTTCTCCCACGCCCCTTAGGACGGTCAGGCTGCGTGAAGACCCCCACAACTTCCGCATTCCCCCCTGTCGAGGAATACTCGTCAATCAACCATTTCAAAGTAGGTATGGCAAATTGGGGGGTGCCCATAAAAACAACACGATGAGGCATCGTTGACACTCCGTCTATTGCTCAGGCGATACGGCGCAGCGAAAACCAACGTTGTTGTAAAATTGAAAGTCACCATCCAATCGCGACAGACAGTGCACTACGTTGGCATCATTAATCCACGAGGCACCGCGCAACACACGGAACCCTCTCGCTTGACGGCTTTCACGTCCATCATCAGGATCGTAGGGATAAGGCCGGAAAAGGCTATTAGTCCATTCCCACACGTTACCCAGCATATCCACCAAGCCCTCCGGCGTGTCTCCCTCGGGTGAAAACTGACCGATGGGGCTGGTCCCTCCCAGTCCAACCTCCTTGCAATTGCAGAGACCCGACACAAACTCACTCCCCCACGGATATCGTCGCCCATCCAGGCCGCGAGCGGCGCGCTCCCATTCAGCTTCGGTGGGCAAGCGTTTCTCCGCCCAAGCTGCGTAGGCCATGGCATCTTCCCAGGTGACGAGCACTACCGGGTGGTCGGCCTTGCCGTCGGGGAACATCCGGGGCTCGGGATCCCAATTGTAGTCGCGGGTGTCGCACCAACTAACGTCGTAGTTTGGAATAGGATGGTTGGTTGCATCTACGAACCTCTTGTACTCGGCGTTTGTCACCGACCAGCGATCGATGTAGAAGTCTGCAACGTGCATTTGGTGTTCCGGCTGGTGTTCCGGGCTCCCGTCGTTGCCACCCATAGGAAAGGTGCCGCCAGGAACGAACACCATTTCTTTGCCATCTGCAGGCCAAACGATGGCAGACATTGATGTGTCGTCGGACATAACTGAGGGATCCTGCATCATATTTCGCACCTCGTGGCCAATCTTGAGACCAAAACCCTCGGCTTCTCCCGCCGCAGGTCACAGTTCGATATCGTAAGCCAACACACAACCACCCAACCAAATGTGATCACCCGGTTTGAGAGAGACGGCCTGACCAATAAACAACGTTTGTCCGTTGAGTCGGGTTCCAAAGCCACTACCCAGGTCTTCCAAATGCGGAACACGACCACGCCAGGTGATTATAGCGTGACGCCGCGAGACGCGGACCGCTACCTCCCCCTCGCGGCTGAGGTCGACGTCAGGCACAAAGTCGACGTAGCGATCGGAACGACCGATCAGGACATCTTCGGGTGGGGCGATGGCTAGCCTACGTCCTGTGGGCGTAACGATAAGAAAATGACGGACGCTGGCGGAAGGAGCAAAATCCAGCACGTGGGAAGGTATCGTATCATAGAGAAGTTGGACACTGCCCAGTTCGACCTGGTCGCCCAGTTGAAGTTCGTGAGGCGGCCCAGGCCTCAGTTGCTCCCCATTTACAAACAGACCGTGGCGGCTGCCCAGGTCTTCGATCGAGTGGTGGCCTGCCGCGCTGACGATTCTGGCGTGTTGGCGCGAAACAGTTCTTGTCTCTCGATCTTCATAGGCCAGATCGACATCGGGCGGAACGCCGAAGTTTGGGTCGAAACGGCCCAGTACCAATTCCTTGTTAGCTGGCAACGCGATGTGTCGCCCGCTGGCAGCTAAAGTGAGCCAGCGTGGCGATGCACGGTCGGTGGCAATTGAGGGCTCGCGGGCAGGAACTTCTGGGAGGGCGGCGGGCGGCTCAGTGACGTCGGCGGGTAGCTCCTTTGGCTGGGGCTTCACCTGAGGGGAAACCGGTGAGACAGGCTGAAGATAATCCGGCTTCCGTCCGGCTGACGAGGAGAGAGCCTTGGCTGTTTGCTCTCTGGCCTCGCGCGCCTGGCGCAGGCGACGGCTCAACATCGACTCACGCGGCGCTGTCCGCGCACGCTCCTCCTCGGCTATCAGGAGCAAGCAGTGGGGCTGCAGCGACCCCCATGTCTCCCGCGTGTCAGTACGCGCAGCGAAGGCCTGCCGAATAATCTCCTTAACACTAGGAGCATTGGCACTCTCATCAATGCAGCGGTTTCGAATGGGGCATTTGCGGCAATTATACTTGTACATTGCCGGTGGCTTCCCTATCCCACAACAGTCACAAACTCCACGGCTTGCATTACATTATTAAGCAAGCCTGGGCGAGGATTCCAGTGCCGCAAATCCTTTCTGTAAAAGTTCCAAGCTAAGATGCTTCAAGTATATCATTCGGCTGACGACCTGTCAATGGTAATTAAGGCCACTTTTTTCAACCAAATTGACCTTTATGTGTGCTCGTAGTATAATCAGCATCAGAATGTTAAGACACACGTCGCTGGTGTAGGCAATGGGCGCCGCTTGGGGGCATCGAGTTCTGTACTTCGCAGAGCGTTTGCCCCTTATTTTGTTTTCCTGGTAGGAGCGGGCCATTTCCCTCCAGTCAGCATATATGACCTCCAATTCTATCAAACTTGCGGTAGAAACTCTATGAAAACTGTAGTGGTTATCCCCACCTATAACGAAGCCGACAATCTGCCAACAATCACTACCGAACTTCTGGAGCTCGGTATCGAGGGGCTGGAGATCCTTTTTGTAGACGATGCATCGCCAGACGGCACGGGCCAGATTGCCGATAACTTGGCGCAACGCTACCCTGGCAGACTCCACGTGATGCATCGCCAAGGCAAGCTGGGGCTGGGCACCGCTTACGTACAGGGCTTCACGTGGGCATTGGAAGGCGACGCCGATTTCATCATCCAGATGGATGCCGATTTTTCTCACTCACCCTCCTACATCCCCAAATTCCTTGAATTGATCAAGGACTACGATGTGGTAGTTGGATCACGCTATGTGCCGGGGGGGCAGATTGATGAGCGGTGGGGTGTAGGTCGTTGGTTCTTGAGTTGGTGGGCCAATTCTATCTGGACCCGCCTCATCTTGGGAGTACGTTCCAAAGATGCCACCGCCGGCTTCAAGTGCTGGCGGAGTAGCGCCCTGGAACAGATCGGACTGGAGCGCATTCGGTCCAACGGGTATGTCTTCCAGGTTGAGATGGCCTACGTCTCCGAAAAAATCGGCTTGCGCGTCCTTGAAACCCCTATCTATTTTGAGGATCGTCGCATCGGACAGAGCAAGATGACAGTACCGGTGAAGTTTGAGGCAGCGGCACGTGTTTTCGAGATTCGCTGGCGTCATCGTCACGTCCAATCTGCTTCCCGCGCAATAGAGGCCAAAGCTTAGGAGGTCTGTGCATTGCGCGCGCGCATAAACCGGCAGGATATCCTAGTTGCCCTCCTTCTCTTTATCCTGCCGCTTCTGCTGTTTGGGCCAGTTACGCTGGGGAGTCGCACACTCCTTCCCCTGGATAATCTGTTTGTCGGCGAGCCTTGGGCTTCCTCCGCCGACGAATTAAGCGTCGGCCGCCCGCATAATGCTCTCCTCTCGGACCTGATCCTGGAAAACTACGTCTGGAAGCGTTTTATCACGCAGAGCATCCAGGCTCGGTCCATTCCTTTGTGGGACCCCTACCTTTTTGCCGGACACCCGTTTCTAGCGAACGGCCAGCACTCTGCATTGTATCCCCTCAGCTTGATTTTCTACGTAATGGCACTGACCAAAGCCTATGGCTGGTTCACCGTAATTCAATTCTGGTTGGCGGGCCTGTTCACCTACATTTTCTTGAGAGTTTTGGGCGCCAACCGATTGGGTGGCCTTGTCGGAGGTATCACGTTCCAGTTGAGCGGATTCTTCGTCGTTAGTGTCGTCTTCACGATGATCATTGCGGCCGCTGTCTGGCTTCCGCTGGTGCTAACGATGATCGAGATCGTGATCCGCAAACAGGAGCAGAAAGGACCGGTCGCCTATTCCCCTGTCCCCTACATCGTGCTCGGTGCCTTCGTGCTGGGGATTCAGATTCTGGCCGGTCACGTCGAGATTACCTACTACGTGCTCCTGGTCAGCGCGTTCTATGCGCTATGTCGATTGATCGTCCTCCAAAGACGCCAGCGCGTCTGGGGTCCAACATTGCGGATGGGCGGCTGGCTGGTGGTGATGGTACTGCTGGGGCTGGGGCTGGGGGCCATCCAGTTTGTACCGCTTTACGAGGTTGCCAGCCGCAACTTTCGCGTGGGGTCAGTTACTTATGCCGACGTGGCCGGCTGGGCGCTCCCAAGCCGAAGGATTATTTCTTTCCTGGTCCCAGATTTCTTCGGCAACCCCAGCCATCACACATATTTCGACCTGATCGCCCGCCGCTGGCTGCCGGTTGGCCTTAACGCCTACGGGCAGGTCAACCCGCTTTGCCCTTATTGCACTGGCTGGGACACCAAGACCAGCGTGGAAGCCGGAGCATACGTGGGGATTCTGCCGCTGCTGCTGGCGGTGATGGCGGTTTGGGGATGGGCAGCGGATGTGATAGCCGATAAGCGGAATAAAGGTTCCAACTCTGCGATGCTTTCATCCCCCGATCGGCCACTTCATCGGATGCCTCAAGTATGGATTTTCGCGTTGCTGGCCGTTTTGTCGCTGCTTTTTGCCTTCGGCACACCCCTTTACGCTCTGCTTTACCATGGGCTCCCCTTTTGGAACCAGCTTCATTCCCCTTTCCGCTGGGTGTATCCCTTTACGTTGAGCATCGCCGTGCTGGCAGGGTTGGGCGCGACCTACCTGGCACGCAGGGTCAGCCCACGAGATCGAGCTGACGCTGAGGCTAAACAGGCCAGTGCCTCCCGTTACTCACTCTATTCTTTTAGCCGTTACGTCGGCTGGTTGGCCTTTTGGGGTGGGCTGGCTGGCGTGATCGTGATGTTGGTCATCCTGATTCTCCCCGCTCCATTCATCCGCCTGGCTCAATTGGTCGTAGATGGCTCCGAACTAGCCCAACACGCTTTCGCCGATGGAGGACAGTTTCTAGGGTATCAGTGGCCCAATTTCTTCAAATTCTTCTTGTTTACGATGGCGTCTGGCGCTGTCTTGCGTATCTGCCGCTGTCCCATCTATTTGCCGAGACGGCTGGGGGGGTTGGCTGTCTGGAAGCCTCTGGCTGTGGTCGTCATCGCCCTTGACTTGCTGGCGGCAGGCTACGGATTCAACCCCGCCGCCGATCCGTCGCTGCTCGATTTTCGACCGCCCGTGGTTGAATGGCTGCTGGAACGCCAGGTGGAAGACCCGCACTTTCGCATTGCCAGCTTCAACGCGCCTGGCGAGCCACGTACCTTCATCGCCAACACCGGCACATATTGGAACCTGGAAGACGTACGCGGCTATGATTCCATCATCCCCGCCCAATACGCCCGTTATATGGGCCTTATCCAGGAGCAAGGCGATCTGCTCTACAACCGCATCGCGCCCATCTACGCGCCGGGCTACCACGCCCTCGATTCAGCGCTGCTGGATCTGTTGGGTGTCCGCTATGTGTTAACCACGCAAGAGATTCCTAACGACAGCTACCGGCTGGTTTACGACGAAGAGGTGCGGGTCTACGAGAACCTGGACGTGCTACCTCGCGCTTTTGTCGTCCCCTGCGCTGAGACGGTGCC
>JAUVPY010000204.1 GCA_030598425.1 Anaerolineae bacterium | reverse complement strand
GCTGGGCAAGCCAGAGAGCTTGATCCAACCCATAACCGACCGCCCTGGTCACGACCGCCGCTACGCTCTGGACTGCCGCAGAATCCAGGCCTTAGGTTGGCAGAGCCGCCATAACTTTGAGGAGGCTATCGAAGAAACGGTACGCTGGTACGTTGACAACGAGTGGTGGTGGCGCAAGATCAAGAGTGGCGCACATTACGAAAAGTACTACGAACGCCAATACGCCGGTCGGGAGATTGGCCTGAAGTTAGCCTAGAGGATCACGTCGATTGACACACTTATGCCATTATGGGTCGAATTTGGAGATGCGAGGCACCCTGGTGGTCTGTCTGATTGAAAGACATCGAACTGTAAGCCGATAGCCTCAAGCATAATGGATCAGCGACAGCACATCGTAGTCTTCAAGCTTATCCCGGCCATGAAGAAAGTCCAGCTCAACCAAGAAAGCGACACCGATTATTTCACCGCCCAGCCGTTCGACCAGGTTGACGGCCGCCCGAGCTGATCCACCGGTGGCCAATAGATCGTCGATGACCAGTACGCGTTGCCCCGGCTCAATACCATCTTCGTGGATCTCCAACGCGTTGGTGCCATATTCCAGTTCGTAGCTCTCGCTGATAGTCTTGGCCGGCAGCTTGCCCGGCTTACGGATCGGCACAAAGCCTACTCCCAATTTATACGCCAACGGAGCGCCGAAGATGTACCCGCGAGCCTCGACGGCTACAATACAATCTATCCTGCTATCGGCGTATTGATCGGTCATCCAATCGATCACTTCTCGAAAGGCATCCTCATCCCTGATAAGGGTGGTGATGTCTTTGAACATGATGCCTTCTATCGGGAAATCGGGTACGTCGCGGATGAGGGTTGCCAGTTCCATAGGCGGTCTCCTCTCTTGGTGGTAGGTTTTGAGCAGGCTGGTCAGGTTGTTTTGGTCCTCCACAAGCGAGCCAATTCTAGCAGATGGGCACTGATTCGGCAAGTGCTCATGTACCGGTATTTGTGGTATAATTCATCGAGCGTATGCGCAATAACTGTGGGAGACACTTGACACGGATCTGAAATCGACGGGCAGAAGACAAATATGATCGGCCGTAGCCACATAGCCTGTATCCTCGGATTGCTGTTGCCCTTGGTCGCTGTGAGCTGTACGTCGCAGTTTCCACTTCTCTCTCCTCCTACCGTCATCGCCACAGCGCCATCCGTGGTCAGCGCCACCGCAGAGGTAAGCGCCACATCTACCCCTTCCCTAGAAACGCCAGAACCTCGGACAGATGAGGGCACCACCCCAGAGTCTGAACTCCCTATGCAACTCACCCTTTGGACAGTTGCGGCTGTTTCTCCTCAAGCAGAAGGAGACGCAGGTGTAGTCTTTGGCAGTGGCCTCGCCGCATTTGAGAGTACCTATCCTGACGTTCAAATCTCGGTGATGCTTAAGAACGAATCGGGCAAAGGCAGTGTGTCTGACTACCTACGCACGACCAGTCAGGCCGCACCCGGTGTCTTGCCAGATCTGGTTGTGTTAAACATGGTAGACCTGGCCCAGGTAGCACGAACCGGTATTATTGTTCCCCTTGATGGATTGCTCTCACCTTCTCTGGTTGATGACTTGCTTCCGGGCGCCTATGCCGCCGGCACCGTGGATGGGCAGCTAATGGGTATCCCTTTCGAGATGGATGTGGAACATCTCATCTACAATACCAATAAGGTGGGCTCGACCCCGATCGTCTGGACCGACATCATCAGTGCCAACACTACATATGCGTTCCCAGCCAAAGGCACCAATGGCTTGGTAAACGATGCATTTCTCATCCAATATCTGGCCTTGGGAGGACGCTTGCAGGATGACGAAGGACAGCCCTTTCTGGACGAGCAGGCTCTACAAGCTGCTTTGGAATACTATCGTCAGGGAGTTGAAGCAGACATCATCCCACCTGAGGTATTGACAGTCGGTTCCCCCGATGAGGTTTGGCCTGATTACGTTGCAGCCCAGGTGGGGATGGCTCACGTCAATGGTCATCGCTTTCTCAGCGACAAAAGCGTGTTAGGCAGTACTGAATTCGCAAGCATCCCGACTCACGATGGCACTCCGCTCACAATTGGCCGTGGCCGGTCGCTGGCAATCGTGACTCACGAACCCGACCGGCAAGCCGTGGCCGCGCAACTGATCGAATGGCTGATGGCGACCGACAACAATGTTGCGTGGAGCCAGGTGACCTCGTACCTTCCAACGCGCCACGCCGCATTCGTCTTGATCGGAGATGACGATCCGTATTGGCCCTTCCTTCAGCACCAACTCGAGGTGGCCGTGCCATCACCTGCATTCCCCGAATATGATCAAATCGGGCGCGTGCTCCAGCAGGCAGTCATCGAGGTATTAAGTGAAGAGGCCACGCCCGAAGAGGCAGCCGCTTCTGCTGTAGACGCTATCACTCCTTGAGGGCTGATTTCACAATAGCGGAATGAGCGATGAACACAACTCCAGAGAATTCCGAAAAGACTAGAGAGCTTGCCTGGCAAATCATGCACGCCGCCTTGAACGCCGTCGAGCCAGGCGCAGCAGTGCGGCGGCACTTACATCTCGCCAACGGCCGCCTAAGAATTGGGGGGCTGCACGGCGCTGAGCGGACCTATGACCTGAACGAATTCGACCGAGCCCTGGTGGTGGGTGGAGGCAAAGCTGGGGCCCCTATGGCTGCAGCCGTGAATGAAGTTCTAGGTTCACGGCTGGCAGGCGGAGTTGTAGTCGTAAAGCATGAGCACCTGTTGGACGACCCTACTGCAACCGGTCCTATCGAGATTTTCGAAGCAGGCCATCCTGTGCCCGATGAGGCAGGCTTGCAAGGCGCTGGGCGCATCGCCGACTTGCTGCGCAGCACTACCAGCCGCGACCTGGTCCTGTGTCTCATCTCCGGCGGGGGCTCGGCCCTGATGACATCCCCAATGCCCGGCATCTCGCTGGCTGATCTGCAATCCCTTACCCAGGTCTTGCTTGGCTGCGGAGCAACTATCAACGAGATCAACACCATCCGCAAGCACATCTCACAACTCAAAGGAGGGCAGTTAGCCCAATTGGCATCGCCATCTCCTGTCATCAGCCTGATCCTCTCCGACGTGGTGGGTGATCCACTGGAGGTAGTTGCCTCAGGCCCCACCACGCCAGACCCCACTACCTTCGGCGATGCCTGGTCAATCCTGGAGCGCTACGGGGTCCTGGATGACGTCCCGGCTTCTATCACCAATCACCTCAACGCCGGATTGAAGGGAGCCATCTCAGACACGCCAAAGCCAAGCGATCCAGTTTTTGACGGTGTGCAGAACGTCATCGTCGGAAGCAACCGTCTGGCAGCCCAGGCTGCCGCCGCAGAAGCACAGCGACTGGGCTTCGATACCATATTGCTGACCACCTTTCTCGAGGGAGAGGCCCGCGAAGTAGCCAAGGCAATCGCCGGCCTGGCCAAAGGGCTTGTACGTGGCGAGACCACGCACCCAAGCGATAGGGCACTTTTGCAGCCTGCCTGCCTGGTTCTGGGCGGCGAAACCACCGTCACTTTGCGGGGCGACGGTAAAGGAGGACGCACCCAGGAGATGGCATTGGCCGCGGCACTGTCTGTGGCCGATTGGGAAGGCATCCTGATCGCTTTTCTAGCCACCGACGGCACCGATGGTCCTACCGACGCGGCTGGTGCATTCGCTGATGGAAACACCGTCGCCCGTGCTAACCGTCTCGGTCTGGACGCCGAGGTGCATCTGGCTGGCAACGACTCGTACCACTTCTTCCAGAAGTTGGAAGATCTGATCATAACCGGTCCAACCAACACCAACGTAAACGATCTGGCTCTGATTCTTGCCAGTGGTTAGAGACAGGGATTTGAGACTGGAGATCGAGAGTTGGAGATAGGTATTGGATAGACAAGCGTGATCGATTTCGTAACTTGACAGTGATCTCCAATCATCAAACCTACGATGCTTATGTATGAACCTGCGATGCGACTCGAGGCTCGACGCCATCTAAAACGCATCGGCTCGGCCGATCTGGTTATTGGCGTTCCTACCTACTGTAACGCAACAACTGTCGGCATGGTATTGCAGACGGTCCTGGATGGAGTGACGACAGACCTGGGTGACCTGCGTGTGGTACTCGTTAACGCTGACGCCGGGCCTAGTTGCCGTACCCGCCGGGCTGTGGCTGACGCTACGGCCGACGCCCCAATGCCGGTCGTCATTGGCGGCTACACGGGCAAGCTAGGTCGGGGCAGCGCAGTAAGGGCCATCCTACAAGCAGCACTGGATCTGAATGCCCGCGCCGTGGTAGCGCTGGACGCCCATACCACCAGCATCACCCCTGATTGGATCACTGCTATGGCCCAACCCGTTCTTGATGGCCAGGTCGATCTAATGATGCCTCGCTATCAGTGGCCGCTGCCGAGTGGTGGCCTGGGCGATCTCATCTTTTACCCGCTAACCCGCACGTTATGGGGACACAGTCTGCGCCAACCAGGCGCTGGCGACTGCGCATTGTCGATAGGATTGGCGCAAGCCGTCGTCGAGCAAGACGTCTGGGAGACTGAGGTAGCCGCTGCCGGCTTTGAAGTATGGCTAAGCAGTGTGGCACTGACCGAAGGCCCCGACGGGAAGGCGGGAACCCGATGGCGGGTAGGGCAAGTTGACCTGGGCGAGAAAAGCTATACGCCACGGACGCTGCCCACTCATTTCCCGAGGCTCTTCCAGCAAGCCGTCGGCACCCTGCTGCGGCAGGTCCACTTGCGGCGGGACATTTGGCAAACTATGCCCCCCATCCAGCCACTGCCGACCTTCCCGGGACCACCTACGTCGCCCCCAGAATCACTTCCTATTAATAACGTGACCCCCCTCATTGACGCGCTTATGGTGGGTTGGACAGAAAACCGAGCCTTCTGGAAACGGATACTCACCCCCACAAATTTGGCGAGGATCGAAGCACTGGCCCTTCAACCAGCTAAGAGCTTTACATTTCCCCCCGATCTCTGGGCGCGCGTGATACTCGACTTTTGTGTTGTCTATAACAAAGGAGAACTGGACCCTGATCGCATCGTCGACTCGTTGCTCCCCCTTTATCGAGGCAAGTTGGCAAGCCTATGGCACGATGTAGCTGGCTTGACACCCATCGGTCGAGATGGTACAGTAGCGGCGCAGGCCGTTGAGTTTGAAGTGGCCAGAGACTACCTGCTTGGTCGGTGGGAAACCTATCTCCCCTGGATAGACAGCGGCGAGGCACGGTAGCGCTCATCAGTCAAAAGTCAGTTTTATCAAGCGGCTATCATCAGTTAGCTAACTGGCATCTGCCACTAAAACTAACAAGGAGCCCAATGCAATGACGATCAGATTTGGTACAGACGGTTGGCGTGCCGTGATCAGTGATACCTTCACCTTTGCCAACCTGCAGCTAGTGGCCCAGGCCATCGCCGACTACGTGCTGGACCAAGCAAACACAGACGAGCCAGAGGTTGTCGTTGGCTTCGACACTCGCTTCTTGTCCGACCGTTACGCGAAAGAGGTGGCCCGGGTGCTGGCGGGCAACGGCATCACCGCGTGGCTGACTCGAGCCGACGCTCCGACACCCTCTATCTCCTACAATGTCGTGCACAAAAAGGCCGCAGTAGGTGTGATGATCACTGCCAGTCATAACGCACCGCGATATAACGGTGTCAAGCTCAAATCCGCTGCTGGAGGTTCAGCTTCAGCCCAACAAGGGCATATG